>JAFUQL010000172.1 GCA_017472375.1 Oscillospiraceae bacterium
CCGGGCAATCCTCGGCACGGTGGTCAGGGGAAGGGGCTTCCATCCGCTCCACGATGCCATAGGCATAGCGTTTGCAATCCTTGACGATGCGCGCCGTCAAACGGTCGCCGGGGGCGGTGCCTGGGACAAAGATGGCCTGCCCCTCAAAACGGCCTACGCCGCTGCCCTCGCTGCTCAGGCTCTCGATCAGCAGCGGGATGCACTGGTTTTTCTTTACAGACATGGCTTAACCCTCATAAAGCAGGAGAGGAATGTGGAACTGCTGGCCGTCAGCCGGAATATCAAGCCCGACCAGAGGGGCCTCCTCAGCGGCCAGATTGTGCACCAGCGTGCGCACCGTGCGGGTGACCGTGACGATGTCGTAATAGACCGCCGCTTCGGCCCCTGCAGCCACCAGTGTCTTGGCCTTGTCCTCGGTCATGGCAAAACCGGCGACCAAAGTAGGGGTCTCGCTCTCAAGCAGGCCCTGTTCCGCCGCGAGGGCAAGGGCATCTTCACCGCCGTCAGGGCCACCGAACAGGATCAGTTCAGGGACGGCACTCAAAGAAACGGTCTTCGGATCTTCTGTCTCGATCCGCCCCACCGCACTGTTGTAGACCCCGTAATGCTCACACTCCAACAAAAATGCGCTCAAAAATTCTTCGCTGAAGCGAGTCTCGCCCTCGCCGAAAGCGATGTATTGCAGCAGATGGTCGTCGTTCAAGTCGGGCAGGATGCCGTCGCGAAATTCCACCGCCAGCGCATCGCCCATCGCCTCACCGCCACCGGCAGCCGCACTGCCCACATACCACGCCATGGGGTTTTGCAGAACGGCTCTGCCGGGGGCGGGGCCGGCCATCACCACCGGCACATTCCGCTGAAGCAGTCGGATGGCCAGCTCTCCGGTGCGGCTGCCGCTCTCGGTGGCGATGACGGCAGCTTTCAAAGCGAAGTCCTCGCTGAGAAGAAGCTCCTGCAGGGCAGTGGGTAGCTCGTCCGAATCCGGCTCCATCTGCTGACCGATATACCCCGATGCATTGAAGGCGTCGGCGGAGAGGTATTCCTCACCGACCTCATCGGTCAGGACGACGACCACCGGCTGAGGGTCATACTCGCCGTTGGCGGCCTGCCACACCAGCCAGCACAGGCCGACTGCGGCGGCGCAGACCAGAAAAAGAAGGATGTGCTGCACCCATTTGTTATGGAAGAACTTGGACAACAAGAGATTCACCGTACTTTCTGGGGTCACTGGCCGGAGCTCTCAAGGCTGGCCAGGTATTTGCTGGGCGGCACGCCCTTGGCTTTCTTGAATACGCGGGAGAAGTAGAACTGGTCGAAGAAGCCCACCGACACCGCGATCTCCGCGATGGAGAGCTGGGAATTGCGCAGCAGATGGCAGGCTTCGCTGATGCGGTAGCTGGTCAGGTAATCAATGGGGCTCTGGCCCACATTGCTCATAAACACGCGGTACAGATGGCTGCGGCTGACACCCACAGCCTTTGCGATGTCATCAATGCTGATGTCGTGGGAATAGTTGAACTGAATGTACTTGACCGCATTGAACACATACTGCGAACTGGAATTCGCGGTGCGCGGCTCCATCTCCTGTGCTTCCTTGATGAGCCCGGCCATAAAAATATAGAGATAGCCCACCATCATGGCCTCGCTCTGTGGGTCGGGGCCGCGGGAGAGGAAAATATTGTTCAGCGCGCTGCGCACATTCTCCATATCCTTGCAGTGGTAAACCGGGTTCGCATCCGAGAAGGGAGTCTGCTGAACAAGGCGGTTGGCGCAGGCGCCGTTGAACCCCACCCAGTAATACTCCCACGGGTCGGAAGAATCTGCGCTGTAGGAGATCAACTGATTGGGTTTGACCAGGAACAGATCGCCGGCACTCAGCTCATAGGTCTTTCCATTTACCTTATAAATGCCTTTTCCGGCCACCACCAGATGGATGAGGTAGTGGTCGCGGATGCCGGGGCCCCATGTGTGGCCGGGAACGCAGCGCTCCTGCCCGCAGTTGAAGATGGAGAGCTCCACATTGTCGGTATAATTTTGTTTGAAGGACTGTTTGTAGACGTTTGCCATCCAATCACCCCATTAAATCTTGTGCCGCAAATCAGCAAATATATTATAGCAGAGCGCTCAACAAAAGTCCATGTCAAAGTGTAAAAACCGTGTTTACATCGAAAAAATAATTGATATAATGAAGGAGATAATCGTCGAACCGGAAGATATTGGACGTTTTTTCGAATGATGCTTCGAAAAAGAGATTTTCCCGGCCGGAACATGCAGTTCTGCTACGGGGCACTGGTTCCGATGGAACAAACGATACAGTCCCCGAAAGTGCACAAACAGGAACGTGGAGGTTTGCATATGGCACAGGTTCAGCAGTTGATCGACCGCATCCGCGAGGGCGGATACGACCGGGCGTTTACCCGGCTGTATGCGGCGGATGTCGCCGCGCTTGCCCGGCAGAAGGGCCGCTACATCGCCGCACTGGAGCAGTTTGCGCTCTACTACGGTGCAGACCGCGAGGTGATGCTCTACTCTGCTCCCGGCCGCACCGAGATCGGCGGCAACCACACCGACCACAACAATGGCGTGGTGCTTGCAGGTGCGGTGAATCTGGATGTGATCGCCGTCGTTGCGAAGAATGAGGATGGCTTTATCCGCATCAAATCCTATGGATTCGACAGTCAGTTCGTGGTGGACCTGAGCGATCTTGTGCCCCACGAGAGCGAATTCGGCACTTCGGAGGGGCTGATCCGCGGCGTAGCGGCCGGCATCGTCCGTGATGGCGGGCAGGTCGGCGGTTTCGATGCCTACTTCACCTCGGACGTTCTTCAGGGCTCCGGCCTGTCCAGTTCGGCGGCTTTCGAAGTGCTGGTAGGCGCGATCCTGCGCGGCGAGTACAACGGCAACGACATGGAACGGTTCAGCCAGGTGGAGATCGCCAAGATCAGTCAGTATGCGGAGAATGTCTTTTTCGGCAAACCCTGCGGCCTGATGGATCAGACCGCCTGTGCGGTGGGCGGGGTCATCACCATTGATTTCGAGGACAACACGGCCCCCATCGTGGATCAGGTCCCCTTTGACCTGGCTGGGCGGAATTATGCGCTGTGCATCAGCGACACCAAGGGCAGCCATGCGGATCTGACCGACGACTATGCAGCCATTCGCGGTGAAATGGAGAGCGTGGCCGAGTATTTCGGCAAAAAGGTCCTTCGGCAGGTGGATGAAGCTGAGTTCTTTGCAAAGATCGGCGAAGTCCGCCGCGTGACCGGGGACCGGGCCGTGGTGCGTGCGCTCCACTTCTTCAGCGACAGCCGACGTGCGGCTGACCTGTATCGTGCCATCCGGGACGACCGCTTCGAGGAGTTCCTCCAGCTTATTGTTGAGGGCGGTCATTCCAGCTTTGAGTACAACCAGAACGCTTACAGTATTTCTCATCCCGAAGCACAGGGCATCTCGGTGGGTCTTGCCGTATCCCAGAAGATCCTGGCCGGCCGGGGTGCATGGCGGCTGCAGGGCGGCGGTTTTGCCGGTACCATCCAGGCGTTTGTTCCGCTGGACCTGCTCGAGAGTTACCGCGCAGCCATCGACGGCGTGTTTGGCGAGGGCTCCTGCTATGTGCTCAGTGTTCGCAATTACGGTGCGGTGCCCGTCACCGAGGAGATGTAAAACATCGTATTGCAGTGAAATTCGCTTTCGCGTTTGCAAGGCTGCGGCTGTAATGGCATTTTACTTTACAGCGTGCCGTGCTGGTGTTCAGCATCAAAAACAAACGTTTTGAAGATCAATTGATCAAAATATTGTTTCGCGCATGAAGGGCGCTCTCCGTTTGGATACGGAGAGCGCCTGTTCTGCTGCCGGTTTCCACAGCTTGCCCGCATATGGTCGCTGCGGCACGAATATAGATAGACCAGAAATGCGTGAAAGGGGCGAAGATATGGAATTAAAGGTGTTTAAGGACACCCTAATGGCCGCAGGGGGCAGCTTTGATGCGAAGGCAGAGCTGCCGGTCGAGACTGAGATCCTGATCCCGGATTATCTGCCGCAGGTGTTCAAGATCGTAAAGTGTTTTGTGCACCTGGTGGTGCTTCAAAAACAGGTGATCGGGGGGCGTGTCACACTGGATGGTTACCTGCGCTGTGTGGTGTGCTACCAGGCCGGTGAGGACCAAAGTCTGTGCCAGACAGAGCAGAAACTGCCCTTCACCAAGACCATCGAGTTCAACATGGATGGCTTTGCCATGTGCCAGGTACAGGTGGGCGGTGAGCTGGAGTACCTGAACTGCCGCGCAGTGAACCAGCGCCGCATCGATCTGCGGGGTGCGTATGCACTGACCGTAAAGGTGAGCTGTCAGGTCGAACAGGAGATCGTGACTGCCGTGGCCGACTGCGGCGCGGAGCAAAAACTCACATTGCTCTCCGGGATCCGGCCGGCGGCCTGCCTGGATAAGCCCATGACAGCGGAGGAAGAGATCGGCTTTCCGGAGCAGCCTGCAGCAGTGCTGGATATTTCGGGAGCGGCCGTGGTGGACGAGGTAAAGGTCATTTCCGGCAAAGCTGTAGTCAAAGGGCGGGTGCAGGCCCGGGTGCTCTACCGCACAGGGCCGGGGTATCGGCTGGATACTCTGCGGCAAGAGGTGCCCTTCAACCAGATCGTGGATCTGGATGGCGTAGGGGAGGACTGCATCTGTTTTGCTGCGGTGGAGCCCACTGGGTGTACCCTGATGGCCGGGCAGGATGGGCACAACACCATCTCGGTGAATGCATTGCTCCATCTGCGCGCATGGCGGAGCGTGGAATGCTATGCAGTGGGGGATGCGTTCTCCACACAGTACGAGATGGAAGCAGAGATGCAGCAGACCGGGATGGAGCAGGTGGCCGCCCGGCTGGATGAAACGGTGGATGCGACGGTCGGCGGAGTGCTGCCCGATGAGAATGCAGAGCTCATTCATTGTTTTGTCACAGTGAATCCGCTGGAACTGGTGCCGGGCAGCGGCACCCTGCAGCTTCGCGGGCGTGCCATGGCACATCTGCTCTGTATGAACAGCCTGGGAGAGATCGACTGTTACGATAAAGCATTTGAATTCACGCTGCCGCAGTTGTTCGAGGGGGCGCCGGAGCATTATCGGGCGGAGTGCTGGGCCGGTGTGAGCGAAGTGAGTGTGTCCAAAAACGGCAGCGAGATGACTGCGCGTGTGCTGCTGCGGGTCACCGGGCTGGTGCTGCAGCGCCAAACCGAGAATGTCCTGGCGGAGCTGCGATGCCTTGAGCCGCTGGTCCGTCCGGATCCGGAGGTGGCACTGCGCATCTGCTATGCAAAACAGGGGGAGAACCTGTTTGACATTGCCAAACGGTACCATGTTTCGCCCGGTGCGATGAAGCTCTGCAACCGGCTGGATGAGCTGGAACTGCCCCGGGACCTGCGTCTGCTGGTGCCTGTGGTGATCTGAAAGGAGACGGAGGATGGAGACCAGTACCCTGTACCGGGACATCGCCAGCCGCACCGGCGGTGACATTTACATTGGTGTGGTGGGGCCGGTGCGCACCGGTAAAAGCACGTTTATCAAACGATTCATGGAACAGATGGTCCTGCCCGGGATCCAGAATCAAGCCATTCGGACAAGGGCACGGGATGAGCTGCCTCAGTCGGCCGCAGGGCGCACCATTATGACAACGGAGCCGAAATTCATCCCAGAAACGGCGGTGACGGTGGAACTGGAGGGCGGCGGAAGCTTTAAAGCACGGCTGATCGACTGCGTGGGCTACATGGTGGAAGGCGCCATGGGACATGAGGAGAATGACCAGCCCCGCATGGTAAAAAGCCCCTGGTTTGAGCAGGAGATCCCCTTCGACCAGGCCGCCGAGACCGGCACACGGAAGGTCATCCGGGAACACTCCACCATCGGCCTGGTGGTGACCACCGACGGCTCCATCAGTGACATCCCGCGGGAAAAGTATCATCCGGCCGAAGCACGGGTGATCGCCGAGTTGACGGAGCTGGGCAAGCCCTTTGTGATCCTGCTCAACTGCGTCCATCCCGGCAGCTCTGCAAGCCGCGAGTTGGCCGCACGCCTTGAGGAGGAATACGGCCACACGGTCCTTGCCGTAAACTGTGAGGATCTGGATGCGGCGGGCATCGACTCCATTTTGCAGAGCGTACTGTATGAGTTTGATGTGCATGAACTGGCATTCGAGCTGCCCCGGTGGGTGACCATGCTGGAAAACGACCACTGGCTGCAGCGGGCGGTGTATGAAGCGGCGGCTGCGTTTGCAGCGCAGGTCGATCAGATGAAGGATGTGGTCAGCCGCATCGATCCCATTCAGTGTGAGTATCTCAAGAGTTCGCAGGTCAGATCCATGGAACTGGCCACCGGTCAGGTGCGGCTGGCGATGGAACTGAAGCCGGACATCTTCTACCGGGTGTTGGGGGAGACCACCGGGCTGGAGATCTGCGACGAGGCGGGGCTGATGCCCTGTATTCTGGACCTTGCCAAGGCCAAGCGTGAATACGAAAAGGTCCGCAGCGCCATGGAGCAGGTGGAGGCCACCGGTTACGGCATCGTGATGCCCACACTCAGTGAACTGCACCTGGAAGAGCCGGAGATCGTCAAGCAGGGCGGCCGGTATGGGGTACGCCTGAGGGCGAGTGCACCGTCCATCCATCTGCTGAAAGCCACCATCAACACTGAGATCTCGCCCATTGTGGGCAGCGAAAAACAGTCAGAGGAGCTGGTGATGAGCCTGCTTCGGGACTTTGAGGGCGATCCCATCGAGATCTGGCGCTCCAATATCTTCGGCAAGAGCCTGCATGAGCTGGTAAACGAAGGGCTGCAGTCCAAGCTGCTGCATATGCCGCAGGAGGCCCGCTCCCGCCTGCAGGAGACGCTGGAGCGGGTCATCAATGAGGGCTGTTCGGGGCTCATCTGCATCATCCTGTAAGGTGGGATGCTTCGCAGCACAGACGGCGTGCTCCACGCGGCGGGGCCGTGGGGGAGCACGTTTGTTTGCTGTGTATGGGAGGCCGGTTTAGGATGCGGAACATCCGGCGATACTTCCTGTAAAAAGGAGGCCGCCTATGGATGGAAGACGCCTGATGGCATTGTTCGCCTGTTTTGTTCTGGCCTTTACGGTGGTTTTGGGGCGCTGCGCCGTGGTAGGGGCAAACGGTTCCTACGCACAGGCAGCCCAGGGGCAGCTCGTCACCAGCCTGGCGCTGGGCAGTGACCGGGGGAATTTTTACGATGCCCAAGGTGTGCCGCTCACCGGGCAGGGAAAGCGATATTATGCGCTCTGCATCCCGGGCGAGAGCAGCTATGCCCGCCTGTTCGATGCGGTCTCAGAGAGCGCCCAGGACCTGCTTTACACCCGCCGCAACTCGATGCAGCCGTTTCTGGTCCCGCTGTCCTCGGACATGACCGGGCTGGGTATCTATACCTATGAAGTTCCGGAGCGCTACCTGGATGTACCCATTGCCAGCCACCTGCTCGGTTATCTGAACGGAGACGGGGAGGGGGTCGCGGGTCTGGAGCTCGCTTATGAGGATGTGCTGCACCGGGATGCAGGCAGCTATGTACAGTGCGTGACCAATGCCCAGGGCACCCTTCTTGAGGGGCAGGAGCCGGTGCTGACCACCCCGGAACAGACTGGGCTCGGGGTACGGCTGACCCTCTCTGAGCCGGTGCAGCGTGCATGTGAAGGGATCGCCCGCAGCGGGATGACACAGGGCTGCATTCTGGTGCTTGAATGCGGCACCGGGCGGGTGCTGGCCAGTGTGAGCCTGCCGGATTTTGACCCAGGCGCAGTGGAGAAGAGCATCGCCGCGGACGACACTTCGCTGCTCAACCGGGCGCTGTGCACGTTTAATGTGGGATCGGTGTTCAAGCCCGTGCTGGCGGCATCGGCCCTCGAACGGAACATGGACTGGTTCACCCATGACTGCAAGGGTTATGTGGAGGTGGATGGCCATGTTTATCGCTGTGCCATGGGCATCCACCACGGACTTGTGAACCTTCGCGGAGCACTGGAACAGAGCTGCAACTGCTATTTTGTGCGCCTCGGCCAGCAGCTGGGCGGTGAGGCGATATGGGAAATGGCGGATCGGCTGGGCTTCGGACAGACCATTTATCTGTCCGGCGGCATGAAATGCGCTGCTGGCACGCTGCCGGGGGCGGATGTTCTGGAAAATACTGGCCAGCTCGCAGGGCTGAGCTTCGGCCAGGGGCAGCTGACCGCTGCGCCCCTTCAGGTGGCAGCCTTCATGGATGCCATCGCTGCCGGCGGGCTGTGGCACACGCCCTTTGTCGTAGAGGGGCTGGTGGACGAGGCGACCGGGGCACTGTCACAGCCCGCCGAGCCTGCGCCGGCTCAGCAGGTCCTCAATGCCGAGGATGCCGCTTACCTGCGGGATATGCTGGAGTCTGTGGTCAGTGAGGGCATCGGCGGAGATGCCGCCACCGAAGCGCAGACTGCTGCCGGAAAGACCGGCACTGCCCAGACCGGGCAGTTTACCGAAGAAGGGGAGGAGCTGCTCAATTTCTGGTTTGCAGGCTTCTGGCCGGCGGATGACCCGGAGGTGACCGTCGTTGTGATGCAGGACGGCCTAGCCGAGGCAGAGATCAGCTCGGCAGAGCTGTTCAGCAGGGTGTGCGATGCACTGCACTATCTGGAGCTTGGCGGAAAGGACGAACCTGCGCAGGGAGCCGCGGACGAAGGCGCTGAAAAACGTTGACAATTCCGTCGTTCGTGCTATAATCAAATTTGGAATATGAAAAAGCTGTGAAAGGGCCAATGTGCAGGTGCCCGCGGCTGACAAGAGAGGGAGCGCCCCGGCTGAAAGCGCCCCGCCGCTGCTGCACAAAGCCACCCCGGAGCTCCCGTTAACAGCGGGCGCAGCCGCTGCGTTACAGCGCAAAAAGCGGCAGCCGTTTGGGCTGCAACTTGGGTGGTACCACGGAGTTTCAGCCTTCGTCCCTTGATCGGGGACGGAGGCTTTTTTCGTGGCCTGCGGCCTTTTCGTGTTTTTGCAAAATCAAAGGTTGATAGAGGAGTGTGTAAATCATGCAATGGACCGGACTGAATGAACTGCGTGAGAAATACCTGAGCTTCTATGAGAGCAAAGGTCATCTGCGCCTGAACAGCTTCCCCCTGGTGCCCAAGAACGACCCCAGCCTGCTGCTGATCAACAGCGGCATGGCCCCCATGAAGAAGTGGTTCCTGGGCCAGGAGGAGCCCCCCCGCCACCGCGTGACCACCTGCCAGAAGTGCATCCGCACCCCTGACATCGAGCGCGTGGGCATCACCGCCCGCCACGGCACCTACTTTGAGATGCTGGGCAACTTCAGCTTCCAGAACTACTTCAAGCCCGAGGCCATCGCCTGGGCCTGGGAGTTCCTGACCGAGGTCCTGGAGATCCCCGCCGATAAGCTGTATATCTCCGTTTATCTGGAGGACGATGAGGCCTACGATCTGTGGACCAAGAAGATGGGCATCCCCGAGGATCACATGGTGCGCTTCGGCAAGGAGGACAACTTCTGGGAGCACGGCTCCGGCCCCTGCGGCCCCTGCAGCGAGCTGTATTTTGACCGCGGCCCCGAGTACGGCTGCGGCAAGCCCGACGGCAAGGTGGGCTGCGACTGTGACCGCTTCATGGAGGTCTGGAACCTGGTGTTCACCCAGTTCGACTCCGACGGCAAGGGCACTTACACCCTGCTGGAGAAGCCCAACATCGACACCGGCATGGGTCTGGAGCGTCTGGCCTGCGTGATGCA
>JAFUQL010000173.1 GCA_017472375.1 Oscillospiraceae bacterium
AAACACATGAACTCCCGCCCCGGCGGGACGGAGGCAGTTATGGAAAAATGGCTTGACCGGATGGAGCGGAAGTATTACCGCTTCGGCATCCCCAATCTGACCAAATATCTGGTCATCGGCCAGATCATTGTATGGGCCGTTATGATGCTGGTGAACCAGAACATCTACAGCTATCTGATGCTGGACAAGAGCGCCATCCTGCACGGGCAGCTCTGGCGGCTGTTCACCTTTATTTTTGTGCCCCCCGCCGCCACCATCGATCCGCTGGATCTGTTCACCATCGCGCTGAACCTGTATTTCCTGTACTTTGTGGGCATGGCGCTGGAGAACGCCTGGGGCAAGTTCCGCACCACCGCCTTTCTGCTGGCGGGCATGGTGGGCTGCTGGGCGGCCTGCCTGCTGGTGCCCTCTGTGCTGGGGGCCAGCTTCCTGAACGGCATCCTGGCCACCAGCGCGCTGATGTCCAGCTTTACGCTGGCCTTCGCCTGTGTGTATCCGGATGCACCTCTGATGCTGTTCTTCGCCATCCCCATGCCCGCCAAGTACCTGGGCATCATCGAGGGCCTGCTGCTGGGCCGCAGCTTTTTGCAGATCGGTATGCTGGGGCCCCGCCTGTCCATGCTGCTGGGCCTGGCCGGCTTCTGGTGCTTTGTGGGGCCCAAGCTGTGGAACAAGTACCAGGCCCACAAGCGCCGCCGCCAGTGGCAGGACCAGTGGAGGCGCTGAACAAAACCTCATCCATCCTGTGCCGGCCCCTGAGGGGCCGGCATTTTTTGTGCAAAACCTGCGCCAAAGCATGGGGCATCGGCGGTTTTTTCTTGCCCGGCGTGGGCAACTGTGGTACAATGAACTATCGGAAACACGGCCCTTTGCGGCCACGGGATACAGAGGAGGCTGCCGCATGAAACTCATCACTGCCATCGTGAACAAAGAGGACTCCCGCAACGTGACCCACGCCCTCATCGAGGCGGGTTTCTCGGTCACCCGGCTGTCCACCACCGGCGGCTTTCTGATGGCCGGCAACATGACCCTTCTCATCGGCCTGCCCGACGAGCGGGTGGACGAGTGCATCCAGGTCATCGGCGACCACTGCAAGCAGCGCACCGAGGTGGTGCCCAGCAGCGCCGGCTTCGGCGTGGGCATGGAGCACACCTATCCGGTGGAGGTGACCGTGGGCGGCGCCACCGTGTTCGTCACCAACGTGGAGCGGTTCGAAAAGCTGTGATGCTGGACCGGCTGGCCGGCAATCAGGCCCTGAAAGACACCCTGAAGGCCGCCCTTTCTGCGGGGCGGCTTTCCCATAGTGTGCTGCTGTGCGGTGATGAGGGCACCGGCACCGGCTTTGCCGCCCGCTGCCTGGCTGCCGATTACCTGTACCCGCAGGGCGGCCCTGCCGCCGAAAACGTGCTGGCCGGCCGTGCGCCGGAGTGCATCGTGCTGCAGGGCGAGGGCGCAGCCGGCCAGATCAAGGTGGAGCGGGTGCGCGAAGTGCGGGAGGAGGTCTTTCACTCGGCGCTGTCTGCCGAGGGGCGGGTCGTACTGCTGTACGGCGCCCAGAACCTGAATGCGGCCTCGGCCAACGCACTGCTCAAGGTGCTGGAGGAGCCCCCGGCCGGGGTGCTGTTTCTGCTCACGGCCAGCAGCCCCGCCGCCGTGCTGCCCACCATACGCAGCCGCTGTGCCGGCTATACGCTGGCCCCACTGCCCTGGGAGGACTGCGCCGACTGGCTGCGCAAACACCACCCGCCCTGCCCGGAGGCCGAACTGCTGAGCCATGTGTATGCCGGACATCTGGGCCTGTGCATCGCCGCTGTGGCCGACCCCGCCCGGGCCGAGACCCTGCGCACCGCCCGGGCACTGGCTAAGCTGGTGGGTGAGCGGGATGAGTATGGCATCCTGACCTTACTGGCCCGCTTTGATAAAGACAGACCCGGCGCCAGAAGCCTGTTGACAGAGTTTTCCCGGCTGTGTGCCGCTGCCCTGCGCCGCCCGGAACTGGCCGGCCTTTCGGCCAAGGCTGCGGGGCGCTGCATTTACCGGGTACAGGCCGCCCAGAAGGCGCTGGCCGGCAACGTATACCCGAAGGTGGTGCTCACCACGCTGGGCATCAAGCTGGCAAAAGCCGGGAAATAAAATTTACGATTTGTAATATTCTTTTGGAATATACAAAATATAAACTAAAAAGTACCGCAGAGCGCAACATGCCTGCGCAGAAAAGGAATCCCCCCATATGAAGCAAGTCATCAGTGTCCACTTTAAGCAGAGCGGAAAAACCTATTATTTCGACCCCGCCGGCATGGACATCAAGACCGGCGACCACGTCATTGTGGAGACCGCCCGCGGCACCGAGTGTGCCGAGGTGGTGCAGGGCGTGCGTGAGATCCCCGACAGCCAGGTGGTCAAGCAGCTCAAGCCGGTGACCCGCATGGCCGACAGTGTGGACGTGCGCCGCATGAAGCAGAACCGGGAGGACGAGAAGCGCGCCTTCAAGATCTGCGAGGAGCGCATCGCCAAGCACAAGCTGGACATGAAGCTGGTGGACGTGGAGTACACCCTCGACCGCAGCAAGATCCTGTTCTACTTCATCGCCGATGGCCGCATCGACTTCCGCGAGCTGGTCAAGGATCTGGCCGGTGTGTTCCACACCCGCATCGAGCTGCGCCAGATCGGCGTGCGCGACGAGAGCAAGATGCTGGGCGGCATCGGCATCTGCGGCCAGGTGTTCTGCTGCAGCCGCTTCCTCAAGGACTTCCAGCCCGTGTCCATCAAGATGGCCAAGGAGCAGGGCCTGAGCCTGAACCCCACCAAGATCAGCGGCAGCTGCGGCCGCCTGATGTGCTGCCTGGCCTACGAGCAGAAGAGCTACGAGCACCTGAACAGCCTGACCCCCCAGGCGGGCAGTGTGGTGCGCACCCCCGAGGGTGAGGGCCAGGTGCTGGAGGCCAACCCCATCTCCGGCATTCTGAAGGTCCGGCTGGAGGGCTCCAGCCTGGCCCCCAAGTACTACCACCGGGACGAGGTGGAGTACCTGTACGGCGGCAAGAAGGGCCGCAAGGGCCCCAAGCCCACCCAGCCTGCCCCCCAGCCGCCCAAAAAGGATGAGCAGTAAGAGCGGCCCACCTTATTATAATAAGCCGATCCCACGGCGCCCCCCGCTAAGCGGGAGGCGCCGCTTTTTTTGCGGAAAACAAGTACACAGACGTCCCCGAAATTGTTAAATTCGGCCGGGGGGGGGGTACCGGCTGGGAGAAAAAGACACGTTTGTGCGTTTTATGGATGCTTTTTAGCGATTTGACGTTGATCTGTCCATCCGATATACTGACTATAATTGGGCTTTTGTGCAGATGTGCAGAATGCCCTGAAACAGCAAAGGAGAGAATCAAATGAAGGATACAACGCGCGTCCTGCGCCGGCCGGTCAGCCTGCTGCTGGCCTTTGCGCTGGTGCTGGGCCTGTTTGCACCCTGCCTGCCGGTGGCGCACGCCGCCGACCCGGTCATCACCGGCATCACGGTGAATGAGACCGTGGAGCTGACCGAGCTGGTGGATCTGAGTACCCTGAGCTACTGGGACGAGAACGCCCAGAGCGATGTGCAGTACAGCGGCTACAGCTTTTTGTCGCAGAACGACCTGCTGTACACCGTCACCTTTAGCGACGGTACCAGCCAGGATCTGACCCGCGAAGAGATCGCCGCCCGGTATGGGGTGGGGGTGGAGCACACCACCGACCAGCACACCAACCGCTGGACGGCCGGCAATACCTACACCGAGGACATCTGGCTGTCGGCCTGCGACGCCACCGGCGGGCAGGAGATCCACGGCACCGTCAATGTGTACCTGAAGGCCAACCCCATCAAGAGCATCGAGTACACCGTGGGCAAGACCCTGACCGAGGGCATGACCATGGAGCTGGGCTACTGGGATGAGAAAGAGCAGAAGGAAGTGCAGTATCAGGGCTATATGCCGGTGGACTGCATCACCCATGTGAAGGTCACCGAAGCGGATGACTCCGTGTTGGAGTTCGACGACATCCATCAGATGACCGACCACTATGTGCCGGGCGGCAACTGGAACTGGGAAAGCGACCAGAGCCCCGCCAGCGCCTGGGACAAGGGCCCTCACAAGTTCACCGTGAGCGTGCTGGGCCACAAGACTGAGCTCGAGGTGGAGGTGGTGGAGAACCCCTACAAGTCCTTCACCGTAGACATCGACCGGGCACTGTTCGCCGGCATGACCCATGAGGCCGAAGACGAGCAGAACGGCCAGATCAACACCTACAACTACTACGAGCCCACGGAAGTGACCGGCGCGGTCACCGTCACCATGAGCGACGGCACCGTGCAGAACTTCGACGATGTGGGTGCGCTGAGAGATCAGCTGGGCGTGGACTTTGAGGCGATCACCTCCCAGGCCCCCGGCAGTGAGTGGGGCGTGGGCACCCACGATGTGGAGTTCCGCATGGCCGGTCTGAGCTACAAGACCCAGATCGAGGTCAAGGCTAACCCCATCAAGAGCCTGGGGTTCCATCCCACCTATGTGAAGGACGGCGAGACCTGCCGCTTCTGGGACAGCACCACCAACCAGGAGATCAGCGGCTACGACCTGCAGTCCCTCAACTACAACATCAACGTGACCTACACCGACGACACCACCGAGACCATGACGCTGGAGGAGCTGCGCGCGAAGTACACCGACGTGCCCGACTATTTCGACGTCTGGACCGATCAGGCTGCCAACCCCTGGCAGGTGCGGAACACCTACACCGCCGATGTCCGGATCTTTGGCCATAGATCCACCGTGAACATCACCGTGGTGGAGCCTGTGACCGTGAACAGCGCCGCCAACCTGCAGCGCGCCATCGAGCTGGCCAACATCGGCGGCACCGTCCGTCTGGAGGCGGACATCGTGTGGGACCAGAGCTACCCGATCGTCGTCTCGCGCAACGTGACGCTGGATCTGGCCGGCCACACTCTGAACTTTGAGAACAGCGGCCTGCCCGCTGCTGTGCGGGTCATCGGCAGCGGCGAGCTGTGGATCGTCAGCGACTGCGAGGCCGGTGTGGACAACGGCGTGTCCTACGGCTTCGGCTACATCCGCGGCGGCACCCTGTTCGAGGTACAGAAGAACGCCAAGCTGTATCTGACCGGCGGCCGCATGGT
>JAFUQL010000002.1 GCA_017472375.1 Oscillospiraceae bacterium
CTTCGCCATCTTTTTTGCGGGGCGGCGGCTGTTGGAGCCGGCGGCCCACAGCCCCACCGCGCCCGCGGCGGTGGCCATGGCAAGGCCGGCCATCGCCATCTTGCCTGCGTCCATCTTCTGCATCTGCATGGGTCATTCTCCTTCCCGGTGTGTTGCTTTCAGCCCCGGCCGGGGCCTGTATGACTAGCTTTCCCGCAAAAACTTGTGCCATACGCTTTCTTTTCACGGCGTTTGTGTGGTATAATCTAGGCTGTACCTTTGTGTCCTGTCTTTTATGGGCGGACATTCCGAGGCTCTGTGTTTTTCCGCGATGCATCGTCACGCCGCAGAAGCCCCACCCCGCGGCAGCGCCGCTGCGCGCCGCACACCCCAACGGAGGAACCCCATTTTGCGCAACAATGCACCCAAACGAATTCTCTGCATCCACAGCCTGGCCTGCGAGGGCCGGCCCAGCCTGGCGGTGATCGCCCCCACGCTGGCCGCCATGGGCTGCCAGCCTGTGATGCTTCCCACCGCAGTTCTGTCCACCCACACCGGCGGCTACGGCGAGCCCGCACGGCTGGCCACCGAGAGCTGGTGCGCCGCCGCGCTGGATCACTACCGGGCGCTGGAGCTGGACTTCGACTGCATCTACACCGGCTACCTGGCCACCGAAGCGCAGGTGGACATCGCCCTGCGGGCCTTTGAGCTGTGGCCCAATGCCCTGAAGGTCACCGACCCGGTGCTGGGCGACCACGGCCGCCTGTACGCCGGCCTGCCCGAGGGCCTGCGCAGCCGCATCCGGGAGCTGTGTGCCCGGGCGGATCTGGTCATCCCCAACCTGACGGAAGCCTGCTTTTTGCTGGGCCGCGACCCCGCCGACCTGCCCGACGCCGAGGCCGCCCAGGCCATGGCCCAGGAGCTGGCCGCCCGCTACCCGGCGGTGCTGGTCACCGGCATCCCCTCGGGGGATTTCCTGCTGAATCTGGGCACTGAGAAGGGGCGCAAGCCGTTCTCTGTGCGGCGCATCAAGGTGGGCCGCAGCTACCACGGCACCGGCGACCTGTTCGGCGCGGTGGCGGTGGGCGCCCTGATGAGCGACAAGGCTCTGTCCGCCGCGGCGGATCTGGCCGCCGACTTCGTGGCTGACGCCATCGCCGCCACCCCCGCGGACGCGGACGAGCGGGCGGGCGTCTGGTTCGAGCCTCTGCTGGGGCGGCTCATCCCCCGGTGAATCATTTCAACAAAAGGACGTGACCCCCTTTGCCCCACACCCTGAACATCGTGCTGCTGGAGCCGCAGATCCCCCAGAACACCGGCAACATCGCCCGCACCTGCGCCGCCACCGGCGCGCGGCTGCATCTGATCGAGCCCATGGGGTTCACGGTGGACGACAAGAAGCTGAAGCGGGCCGGGCTGGACTACTGGCACCTGCTGGACATCACCTACTACAAGAACTGGGAGGACTTTGCCGCAAAGAACCCCGGCCCCAAGTTCTTCTTCAGCACCAAGGCCCCCCACCGCCACACCGATGTACAGTACCCGGACGGGTGTTTTCTGGTGTTTGGCCGGGAGGATGCGGGCCTGCCTGAGAGCCTGCTGCAGCAGAATGCTGACACCTGCGTGCGCCTGCCCATGCGGGACGCCGCCCGCAGCCTGAACCTGTCCAACACGGTGGCGGTGGGTGTGTATGAGGCACTGCGCCAGTGGGATTTTCCCGACCTGCTGGACCACGGGCAGCCCCGCGCATTCCGCTGGGACGAGCCCTGAGACCTGGCGTTCCGGCCCCTTTCTGCGGGCCTGACGATATAGAAAAAATCAAAGGAGATCTGACTATGAGCAAAATTGCCATCCTCACCGACTCCAGCTGTGATATCCCCGTCGAACTGGAACAGAAGTACGGCATCGACATCCTGTGTTTTCCCATCACTCTGGACGGCGTGAGCTACACCGAGCGCAAGGACTTCACCCCTGAGGAGTTCTACGACATGATGCGGCAGGCCAAGGGCGTGCCCACCACCGCCGCCATCACCAGCCTTCGCTTCGTGGAGAAGTTCTGCGAGTACGTGGACGAGGGCTACACCGAGGTGCTGGCCGTGCTGATCAACGGCACCGGCAGCGCCACCTACAACAACGCCGTCATGGCGGCTGAGCAGCTCAGGGAAGAGCGCCCCGGTCACAAGATGAAGATCCACCTGGTGGACGCCCGCACCTACAGCATGGTGTTCGGCTGGTATGTGTGCGAGGCCGCCCGCAAGATCCGCAACGGCGCCGAGGTAGGCCATGTGAAGGCCGAGCTGGAGAAGCAGATGGCCTGCAATGAGATCTGCCTGGCCGCCTTCAGCCTGAAGCAGATGAAGAAGAGCGGCCGCATCAGCGCCGCCGCCGCCTTTGCCGGCGAGCTGCTGGGCCTGCGCCCCATCATCAGCCTGAACGACGGCGTGAGCGTGGTGCAGAGCAAGGTGCGCGGCGATGCCTCCGTGGTGCCCGCCATGATCAAGTACGTCACCTCCCGGGTGGAGGACGTGAAGGAGATGGAGTACCAGATCGGCTACACCGACCATCCCATGAAGGACGAGCTGATCAAGCAGTGCAAGAAGGCCTTCGGTCATCCCCCGGTGAACACCTTCCTGCTGGGCAGCGTGGTGAGCGCCAACACCGGTCCCGATGCCATCGCCATCGCCTTCAGCGGTTCCGACCGCGGCCCCCGCAACCTGTAACTTTTCACATCAAAACAAGACGAGCCGTGCCCCGAAACGGGCAC
>JAFUQL010000174.1 GCA_017472375.1 Oscillospiraceae bacterium
AGCCTTGATGGCAGCCTGTCATGTCCAAACATCTCTGCTGAAATGTCCCCGTTCACCGCTCCCGCTTCGTCCAGCAGGAACTCCCGGGGAAGGTCGGGCGCACTCCACGCGCCCTTGAAAAGATTGCTTTCCAGAGAAACTCTGGGGTATTTCTTCTGCCCGGCCACCGTGCAGATCACCGTCTGCCGGGTGGGGGCCAGATCCAGCACCCACGCAAACCGGTCACCGGGTAGCGGGGTGATCTGCCTTACAAAGGTCTCGATGAACCACTCGTTCACCTTGCCGTCCTCCAGTTGCACCGCCTCGCAGAGGGACGCCTCGATGGCGTCCACATCCAGCCCTTGGCTGTTCTCGGCCTTGCTTTTCAGCACAGCCCGTTCGTTTTTCGCCCGCTGCAGCTGCAGGGAGACCTCGCTGCTCTGGCTGAGGAACTGCTCCAGCGTGATCCGATCGGCGGCCCGCATGGCGATCAGCTTTTCCATCATGCCGTTCAGCTTCTCGATGTTCTCATCCAGCTGGCGCAGCGCTTCGGGGGCGGCGCTTTCCTGCCGGTAGCACTCGTTCAGCATCCGGCAGGCCTCCAGCACCACCTCACGGCGGGTGTTCCACACCATGTCGAACACTTTGACCGCCATCAGCTCCAGCTTCCACTGGGGAAAGTCGGTCTGCTCACAGATGCCCTCCGGCAGACCATGCTGCTGCAGGTATTTCAGGCTGCGCTTGCTGCTGCGATAGCAGGCAAAGCCGTACACCTTGGTGCCGTCGGCACGGGTGTTCCACTCGAACCGGCGAAACCGGGAGCCGCAGCTGCACACCAGCTTGGTCACCCACACATTCTTTGCCACGGTGCAGCCGTACTTTTTCGGCTTGCCGTTCTCGTCCAGCAGGTGCATATTCCGGCTTTTGCGGATGGCATCGCACCGATGCCACAGCTCTTCATCAATGATGGCCGGGAAATTTCCCTTGACCAGCACATACGTTTCGTTGTCGTGGTTGGTCACCCGGGTATGCTCCAGATAGTCGGTGGTCCGGGAGCAGTTGTACACGCAGTAGCCCATGTAGGTGGGCTTGCGCAGCACCCGGGTCACCTTGCTGGCATCCCACTTCACATGACCGGCACCGTCCTTGCGGCCCCGCTCCATCAGAACCTTCGCCACCTTCTCCATCCCCAGGCCGGAAGCGTACAGTTCGTAAATCATCCGCACCGTTTCGGCCTGTTCCTCGTTGATCACATAGGTGTTGTTCGCCTTGTCCAGATCGTAGCCGATGATGTTGCCGTTGCCCAGCAGCACCCCTTTCTCCTTGGCCACCGCCAGCCCGGACATCACACGCTCCCGCACCTTCCGGCTCTCCTCCTGTGCCAGCGTTGCCATCAGCGCAAGCCTCAGCTCTCCGTCACCGCTCATCGTGCGGATGTCATCCGCAACAAAATACACCTCCACACCCATCTTTTTCAGATCACGGGTATAGTTCAGCGCATCCACCGTGTTGCGGGCAAACCGGCTGACCTCACGGGTCACGATGGTATCGAATTTACCCGCCTTGGCATCCTCCACCATCCGCTGGAAGGACGGCCGCTTGGAAGCGTCCGTGCCGGTGAGGCCCTCGTCCACATACTGGCCCACCACCGTCCATTCGGGGTGGCGTGCCGCCAGATCCCGGTACCAGTCCATCTGGTTGTCCAGCGCCGAGATCTGCGCCTCGTGCTCGGTGGAGACCCGTCCGTAAAATACCACCCGGACCGGCTTGTTTGCTTCCTTTTCGTTTTTGTTCATAGGCATACCTCCTTGTGCCGTCATTGTATAGCAAATTGTTTCTGTTGAGAAATGTACAAATCAGCGCGCCGCTTTTTCTGCCGACGAGCCGTAGGTCTGCATAACGCAGTCAAAGCTCTCCCGGTTGATCCGCTTCTGTTCGTACAGCCATCGGATCAGCTTCAGCGCAATGTACCGGGTATCCAGTTCCATTTCAGGCACTCCGCATCACCTCGCTTTGCAGTGGAATAAACGGTGCAGTCGCCTGCGGCAGCAGAGCGTTCTGCATCATCAGTGTCGTACTGTGCACCGTTTGCACGGCGCTCATCAGCCGGAAGCGGTCGGTCTCGCCTTGCAGGTTTGCCGCGGCCGCCCGGATCTCCTGTTCCAGCCGGTTCAGCTGCCGCACGATCACGCCGTAGTCGGCGGGCGGCAGCGCTGCGGGAATGCGATCTGTGACCAGCAGCCGCAGATACTGCTCCCGGGAAAGGCCGGTTCGTGCCACATTGCGGTTCAGATGGGCCAGTTCTTCTTCGCTCAGGCGAAGCTTGATCTCTTTTTTGTTCTTCTCTTTTCGGTTCATCGTTTCTCCTTTCAAAGTTTCAAGAACGCAACAACGCAAGGGATAGCGGCTGCTGCGCTGTCAGGATTGCAAGGTTTCGGGCAGCTTCCAGTACCAGCTGTTCGCCTGCCGGAAGCTGACGATCCCGAGTTCGCTTTTGGTCAGCTCCACCGTCCGCCGGCTGATATTCCGCTGCTCAAAAAAGCTGACGATCTCCTTTTGCGGCATCGGACCGCCCTGCAGCAGCCGGGTCAGTTCCTCTGCCGCGCGGTCCTGTTTGGTGGGGGCCAATTCCCGGTCCAGTCCGGCCAGCAGCAGGTCGGCATCCGCTTCGATCTGCTCCCGCCATTCCACATGGTCGGTCAGC
>JAFUQL010000175.1 GCA_017472375.1 Oscillospiraceae bacterium
GCTTACCTTGCAGACGCACATGAGGAGAGCGATTGATAAGGTTGTACTGGTAACATGCGGCAGAATGGGCATCGTCGAGTCGGAGGTGTAGGCCTTTGTGCAGGCGGGCTGCCGGGTGGCGCTGAACTACCGGACCAGCACGGCGGCGGCCAAGGCGCTGGCGGCCCGCTGGCCGGGCCAGGTGCTGCTGGTGCAGGCAGACGTGGCCGACCCCGCCCAGGTGGAGGAGATGTTCCACACGGTGGAGGCGGTGTTCGGCCCGGTGGAGGTGCTGGTGTGCAACGCGGGCGTGGCCCAGCAGAAGCTGTTCACCGACCTGACCGACGAGGACTGGAAGCGGATGATGGACGTGCACCTGAACGGTGCGTTCTACTGCTGCCGGCGGGCGCTGCCGGGGATGATCCGCAAAAAGTGGGGGCGCATCCTGACCGTGAGCAGCATGTGGGGCCAGACCGGCGGCAGCTGCGAGGTCCACTACTCGGCGGCCAAGGCGGGGCTGATCGGCCTGACCAAGGCGCTGGCCAAGGAGGAGGGACCCAGCGGCATCACGGTGAACTGCGTGGCCCCCGGCGTCATCGAGACGGACATGATGTCGGCCTTTACCGCCGAGGACAAGGCCGCCCTGGCCGAGGAGACCCCGGTGGGCCGCCTGGGCACCCCCGGGGAGGTGGCCGCCACGCTGGTGTTCCTGGCGGGCGAACAGGCCGGGTACATCACCGGGCAGGTCATCGGCCAGAACGGCGGCCTGGTGATCTGATGCGGGATACATCGGGTATATTTTGCTGTGAAAATACTATAGGTTGAACAAAAACGCGGCGCATGGGAGCCAAAAGGGCCCTGTGTGCCGCGTTTAGGCTTGGGGAACAACAAGCAAAACCGCCGTGGAAAGCATTGGCTTCAGCCACTGCACACCCTTCGGGTGCCCTGGAGAGGGAAAGCTTCGCCGCAGAAAGGCCGCCCCCCGCTCTGCGGGGGCACGGCCGCGGCTTCTCCATAAAAACCACCGCAAACCGATATCCACGCCTCAAACTTGCATTTTCCCGCCCCGCGTGCTACAATACCCCAAACCGAATATTTCAATTGACACGATACAAGAAGTGCACTCTGCAAGCTGATACGACACGAATTGCAGGGCCTCTTTGTATCGTTTTTTGCGCATACAGGGGGTGTATGCGCTTTTTTATTGTCCAAACAAGGAGGAAAACCAATGGAACAACGTTCAAACAGCTTTCTGATGAATGAACCCGTGGGGAAGCTGATGCGCAAGTACGCCGTCCCCTGTATCATCTCGCTGCTGGTGGCGGCGCTGTACAACATCGTGGATCAGATCTTCATCGCCAACGCCGATTACCTCGGCTCCTACGGCAACGCGGCCAACACGGTGGTGTTCCCGCTCACGGTGGTGGCCCTGTCCATCGCGGTGATGATCGGTGACGGCTGCTGTGCCTTTGTCAGCATCAGCCTGGGCGCCGGCCGCAGGGAGGATGCCCGCCGCAGCATCGGCTGCTCCATCCTGCTGTGCGTGCTGTCCAGCCTGGTGCTCACGGCGCTGTACCTGGTCTTTATGGAGCCCCTGCTGACCCTGTTCGGCGGTCGGGTCAATGAGGAGACCTACGCCTGTGCCCAGGAATACTTCTTCTGGATCGCGCTGGGCATCCCGTTCTATATGTTCGGGCAGGCCATGAACCCCATCATCCGCTCGGACGGCAGCCCCCAGTTTGCCATGTTCGCCACGGTAGCGGGCGCGGTGGCCAACATCCTGCTCGACCCCATCTTCATCTTCCCGCTGCGCATGGGTATGAAGGGCGCGGCGGTGGCCACCGTTTTGGGCCAGATGCTCACCGCCGGCCTGTCGGCGTGGTACCTTGCCCGCATGAAGGCCCTGAAGCTGCAGAAGGGCGACTTTGCCCTGCGGCTGGGCCTGATGCGGCGCTTCCTGGTCCTGGGCGTCACCAGCTTCCTGTCGCAGGTGTCGCTGGTGGTGTCCATGGCGGCGGTGCAGAACATGTGTACCCGGTACGGCGCACTGGATCCGGTGTTTGGCCAGCCGGAATACGCCCAGATCCCTCTGGCGGTGCTGGGCATCGTGATGAAGTTCTTCCAGATCGCCATCTCCATCGCGGTGGGCATGGCCGCCGGCTGCATCCCGGTGGTGGGCTACAACATCGGCGCCGGCCGCAAGGACCGCGCCCGCACCCTGTTCACCTACCTGCTGGCGGGTGAGGCCGCCGTGGGCGCGGTGGCCCTGCTGATCGTGGAGGTGTTCCCCGCGCAGCTCATCGGCATCTTCGGCGCGGCCAACGAGAGCGCCTACTACACCGCCTTTGCGGTGAAGAGCTTCCGCATCTACCTGTGCATGATGGTGCTGGCCATGGTGAACAAGGGCACCTTCATCTACCTGCAGGCGCTGGGCAAGGCGGTGGAATCCACCCTCATCTCCCTGACCCGCGAGGTCATCTTCGGTGTGTTCCTGCCCATCCTGCTGCCCATGGCGTTCGGTCTGGACGGTCTGCTGTATTCCTTCCCCGTGGCCGATGTGCTCACCTTTGTGTTTGCGGCGTTCATCATCCGCCGCACCTACCGGGAGCTGGGCGAGGGGAACCATACCTTGAAGGAGGCAAACTGAAATGGAACATCGCATCATCACCATCAGCCGCGAATTTGGCAGCGGCGGGCGCACCATCGGCCGGGAGCTGGCCGCGCGGCTGGGCATCCCCTGCTATGACGCGGAACTTCTGGAGCAGATCGCGCAGGCGAGCGGCTACGCCCGGGAGTTCGTGGCGGAGCAGGGCGAGTACGCCCTGGGCGGCAGCTGGTTCGGGCAGGCTTTCACCGGCCGCACCTGCCAGGACGACCTGTGGGCCGTGCAGAACCGGGTCGTCCGGGAGCTGGCGCAGAAGGGCCCCTGCGTGATCGTGGGCCGCTGCGCGGACTACATTCTGCGGGAGGAGCCCGGCTGCCTGCGGGTGTTCATCCACGCGGACATGGAGAGCCGTGCCCGCCGCATCGTGGAGAAGTACGGCGAGCGGAGCGACTCGCCCGAGAAGCGCCTGCGCGACCGGGACAAGCGCCGCGCGGCCTACTACCAGTTCTATACCGACATCAAGTGGGGCGAGGCCCGCAACTACCACATCACCCTGAACAGCGGCGCACTGGGCCTGGAGCGCTGCGTGGACATTCTGGCCGGGCTGTGCTGAACCGGGCGCAAACCCGCATAAAATAAATAAAACGGAGCTGCGATGGGCATCGCGGCTCCGCTTTTTGTTTGTGGGTCGGTATGCTTCAGTGCTGAATGCGGAAATCCTGGATGAAGAAGCCGCAGATCAGCTCGGCCATCTCCTCGGGGGATTTGGGGACGTCCTCCAGGATCCACTGCCGCACCACGGCATACAGCCCCTGTGAGAACAGGGTGCAGATCAGCCGCCGGGTGTCCTCATCGATGGGGCTGCCCTTGTACAGCACGGTGCGGGCCGTAAAGAACTCCTGTGACAGCCGGTCAAAGAGCACGGCAAAGTCCGCGCTGGTGTGGCTGCGCAGGAACAGCC
>JAFUQL010000176.1 GCA_017472375.1 Oscillospiraceae bacterium
CGCCACGCCCAGAAAGCCGATGACCACGCCGATGCCGTAGGGCATCAGCTTGGGCACATGGCTCTTGAACTTGCGGAAGGGGTCGGCCAGAAACTCCATGACCGTCTTGTAAATGCCGAACACGACACAGAGCACGCCGCCCGAGATGCCGGGCAGCACCGCACCCAGGCCCACCAGGGTGCCCTGCAGCACCTGGAACAGCAGCCGGGACGGGGAAGTCTTTTTCTCGTTCATATGGTTCTCCTTACGGGGCCCGCCGCGGGGCGGGACATTTGTTTTCGGGTCACCGCGCCGGGCACAGAGGCGCACACCGGCACAGATTATAATATTATAGCATATTCCCGCGCAGGATACCACCTTTCGAGGGGCGGATCCCTTTTAACTTTCCGTGCCGGCAATGCTTGCGGTGAACATCTTTCGCCAAAATGACAGAAAAGGCTCCATCTTTTGAGACAGAGCCTTTTTAACAGACAGGCGAATTGGAATTTCTCTATGTCTTGGCGAAAGACCGGCTCTCATCCCTCCCGGCGGCGGATGGGTTGGCGGATGACCGTCTTCCACTTCTCCGGGGGCACCCGCCGCGCATCCGACAGGTAGATCTCGTGGTGCAGGCGGCCGCTCTCAAAGTCGCACTCATAGCCGTTCGCGGCCGCCCACGCATTCATCCGTTCCACGGTGGCCGCCTCTCCGTCAAAGGGTCCGTGGTGCATGGCCTGCACGCACAGCCCTTCCTCCACCGTCAGGAATTCAGCGGCGGAGCAGTCCAGCTTCTTCTTGCGGGTCGCCTCTTCCACCACCCAGTCGAACTGCTCCCGGGTCACGAAGTCCGGCAGGCGGATCACCGAGATCCAGTGAAAGTCCACCTTGCGGGCGGGGTCGAAGCCGTCGGTGCCCTCCTGCTGCCAGAAGCCCTCCAGCGGTGGCACCACATAGTCGAAGAAGCCCTCCAGCTCCTTGCCGGCCTTTTTGCTCATGCGCAGGGTGTAGGCCACCGCATACAGTACCCCGATGGCCTGCTGATAGGCGCCGTCCGCCTCGTTGGGGTCGCCCTCGCCCCGCACAGCGATGTAATTCACCTGGGGCAGGGTCACCGCCCCGGGGATGTCCCTGGGCAGATAGAATTCTTTGTATTCCTTTTTAAAGTCAAAGGGCATGGCGGGTCTCCTTTCGGCGGTCTCACCGCTCGTCCATCAGCTCGGTCATGCAGGCCCAGTACCGCTTGGGGCAGTGGGTGCGGCGCACCGTGGGATTGTACCGCTCCCGGATGCCGATGGTCTTGTAAAACTGCTGCCAGAGGGCCTGATACTCCGCCTCCTCTGCATCCGGAGGCGGCAGTCGGAAGCCCTCTTCGATCTCCACATATTCGGCCCGCCCGCCCCGGTACAGCAGCGCGACCCGGTGGGTCAGGTCCGCAATGAGGAAGTCACTGTCCGGGTAGCGGCCGCAGAAGTGGGGCCGCAGCAGGGGCAGGGCGTAGTGCTTGGGGCGGATCACCGCGCCCAGCATCCCCTCGTGCACCTGAAACCGCACAAAGCCCATCAGCAGGTGGGCTTCCTCAGTCACCGCCCGCTCCAGAGCCAGCACCGGGGCGGTGTCCGGGTGGGCGTAGTCCCATGCGGCGGCGGTGCCCCGGGCAAAGGCAGTGTGCAGAAAGCGCAGAAGCAGCAGTTCCTTCTCCCCGCTGCCGCTGAGGAAGGCCAGATGCACCAGCTCCTCTGCGCGGGGGCCCAGGGCGGGGCGCAGGCTGCGCTCCACCCGCACCGCGAAGGCAGGCTCGGTGGGGATGTCTCGGCAGTCGTAGAGGGTCAGCTGGGCCTGCTCCGGCGGCCAAATGGCCAGCGGCAGGGTCTTGCGGCGGAAGCTCTCGAACACGCAGCACAAAAAGCCGGGGTAGCTGCCGTCGTAGCGGTAGATTACATCTTCTGTGCGAACCGTGTGACCACCTCCTCCTGGACCATCCGCCCTGCGATCTGGGGCGGCAGCCCGGTGTCTGCCAGCATCTGTACCTGCGGCGCACTGAACAGGCTGAGCTGTTCGCAGCCCGCGTTGAAGGCCATAGGGTCCAGCAGGGCGCGCACCACCGTCTCCCGCCTGGGCTGGCGGCTGCCGCCGTAGCCCTTGCAGCAAAGGAAATACTGCGCGCGCTTCAGCACCACACCGATGCGCTTCAGGCCCTCCAGATCCAGCGCCGCCTGCCTGCGGGCGATCAGGATGCGCTTTGCGCTGCGCGGACCAATGCCCGGCACCCGCAGCAGCAGTTCCAGCGGGGCGGTGTTCACGTCCACCGGGAACATCCCGTAATGCTGGATGGCCCAGTTGCACTTGGGGTCCAGGTAGGGGTTGAAATTGGGCTCCTCCTCGGTGAGGATCTCAGCCGCGGAGAAGTGGTAATAGCGCAGCAGCCAATCGGCCTGGTAGAGCCGGTGCTCCCGCAGCAGCGGCGGCTTGGTGTCCAGTGCAGGCAGGCGCGTGTCCTCCACCACCGGGATGTAAGCGGAATAGAACACCCGCTTGAGGCTGTACTTTTTATA
Organism: Oscillospiraceae bacterium; assembly: GCA_017472375.1. GTDB lineage: Bacteria > Bacillota > Clostridia > Oscillospirales > Ruminococcaceae > SFJ001. The sequence continues at coordinate 2,532 of JAFUQL010000176.1, forward strand.
CAGGCCCTCGGTCAGCCGGAGGATCTGGCGGTCGCTCTCCGGCGTGGCGCCCACGATCATCTGGGTGCTCTGGCCGGCGGGCGCAAACGCAGGGGCCGCCCGGTATGTTTGCAGCTCCTGCCGGCTCTGGGCACCGGCCGCCGCGATCTGCCCCATAGGCCGCAGAATGGCCTGCCGGTGTTTATCGGGGGCCAGCAGGTTCAGGCTGCGCTCACTGGGCAGCTCGATGTTCACGCTCAGGCGGTCGGCCAGATAGCCCAGCTTCTGCACCAGCCCCGGATCCGCGCCCGGGATGGTTTTGGCGTGGATGTAGCCGCGGAAGCGGTATTCTTCCCGCAGGATGCGCAGGGTCTCGATCATCCGCTCCATGGTGTAGTCAGGGCTTTGCAGCACCGCACTGGAGATGAACAGTCCCTCGATGTAGTTGCGGCGGTAAAATTGAAGGGTCAGGTCGGCCAGCTCGCGGGGGGCAAAGGCCGCCCGGGGCAAATCGTTGGAGCGGCGGTTGATGCAGTAGCTGCAGTCATAGACGCAAACGTTGGTCAGCAGCACCTTCAGCAGGCTGATGCACCGGCCGTCCGATGCAAAACTGTGGCAGATGCCCGGCGCCGAACAGCTTCCCATGCTGCCCCGCCGGCCTGCCCGGTCGATGCCGCTGGAAGTACAGGCCACATCGTATTTTGCACTGTCGCTCAGAATGGTCAGTTTTTGCAGCAATTCCATAGATCCGGTCTCCTCGCCGGGAAAAGGGTGCAGAAACATTGGCCCGCGGTGTGTTTTCTCCGCGGGCCGGCTCCGCCTGTACGGCGGCTGCTCCCTTCGGGGCCCCGGCAGAAGGTCCCGTTAAAGTCCCGATTATCGTATTTTGTATCTGTTATACTCTGGGCATGGAGAGAAGCACGCTCACCACTGGGTCACCGTCTTGACCACCTTGCCCACCACATGAAGCTGCTCCAGCTCCTCGCCGCGCAGTACCAGGTCCTCATAGGCGGGGTTAAAGGGATGCAGCACCACTGCATTCCCCCGCACCACGAACTTCTTCAGGGTACCCTCACCGTCGCCGTACACCAACACGCCCAGATCGCCGTTGTCCAGCGTGGGCTGTTTGTGCACCAGTGCCAGGTCACCGTCCTGAATGCGGGGCTCCATGCTGTCGCCGCGCACCACCAGGTAGAAGTAGTTGTCCGGGTCTTTCACATCGGCGTATTCGCTGCCATAATCCTCTTCAAAGGCCAGTGCGCCGTAACCGGCCTTTACGGTACCCACCACGGGGATCCGGAATCGGTCGTAACGGCTGACAGGGCGGGCATCCTCCGGGGTCTCCACTCCCAGCAGAGCATCCACCGATACCTCCAGCAGTTCCGCGATGCGGGCCAGCATGCTGGGGTCAGGGGTACTGCTCCCCTTCTCCCACTTGCCCACCATCTGCTGGGTCACACCCACATGGGCGCCCAGTTCGCGCTGGCTCAGGCCCTTTTCTTTGCGCAGGCTGCGCAGCATCTGTGTAAACATCATCAGAAGCCCCCTTTTCTGTCTCTATATTACAACCAATCGTTGTCAAAGTAAAGGGAAATCGCAAAAATAATTCTCCAAAAAGTTGTGAAACAACCCTTGACAACAACCTTTTGGCGTATTATGATGAAGGCACACAGACAACCCATAGTTGTTTTCGAGGCATCGCCTCCTATTGATACGACCGGGCCCGCCCCGCATGAAAGGAGACATCGTCATGTCTGCATCCTACCGCGTGAAATCTATGGTCTATCGTATGCTCTGCCTGGCCTGCGCGCTGGGCAGCCTGATGTGCCTGGGCAATCTGTTTGCGGCTTTTCTGCCCGCAGTGGGCAGCACCTTCGTGTTGGCCGTGCTGACCCGCCTGTTCTACCTGCAGAGCCTGCGCGCTGAGCGGGCCGGCCAGCGCGCCGCCCGCCGTCACAGCCGCCGTATGGCCCGCCGCCCTGCGCCTGCCGCCGTTCGGCAGCCTGCCTTTACCGCAAGCTGCTCCGCCGAGCTGCTCCGCACCGCCTGACTCTGTCCTCCTTCTTTTGGCCGGCCGGGCTGCCGATGCTCCGCTACAGCATCCTGCAGCCCGCACCGACCCTTTACCCCCAAGCCCGGCCCGGGCGTGTGTCGGCAGCGCCGCCCGGGCCCCTGGCAGGGGGATTTTTTATCCCGCAATAAAAAAATTCAAAATCCTCTTGACAACCCGCCCCAGGCATGATATTAGAATACTCGCATTCCGCAGGCGGTGCGGGTGCCCACTGTGGAGAGATGTCCGAGTGGTTTATGGAGCCGGTCTTGAAAACCGGTGACCCGGCAACGGGCCGTGGGTTCGAATCCCACTCTCTCCGCCATTTTAATTGAATCACGTGCAAGTGACTTTGCTCTGGAGAAATACTCAAGAGGTCGAAGAGGCGCCCCTGCTAAGGGCGTAGGTCGGGTAACCGGCGCGAGGGTTCAAATCCCTCTTTCTCCGCCAGAACGCGATAATCTGTTGGAAAACACAGGTTATCGCGTTTTTCTTATATATCAAGCGGCTTTTCGCGCATTTTCGTTTGGATGCAGCCCGGCGTACCCTGTGCCCCGCCCTGCTTCGCATGGCCGCTGCTATAAAACCATTCGCCCATCCCCCGGCGCATCGAGCGCCGCAGTCTCAACAGAAAGGAGGTTTCTCATGGATCTGACCATTGCTCTCGTCGCCGCCGTCGTGGGTGTGCTGATCTCCGTCTTCGTGACCTTCAAGAAGAACGGCAAGTAAACGACCTGTACATAGCCGGCAGCCAAGGCCGCCGAACAGCCTTCCCATAAACAAAACAGCCCGCAGGAGCTCTTGCAAAGCTTCTGCGGGCTATTTTTAGTGCAGGCATTCAAAAAGGTCGGGCGCGCTCACAGCATGGGAGCCACCGTGCGCACCACCGCGCGGATGGCGCTTTTCAGCAAGCTGGTCTTCTGCTGTTCTCTGGTGATGAGGATGCTCTTGGCGAGAGTTTCCTCCAGATCCGCTTTCAGATCGCGGATGGCATCACAGCGGTACATCCACACACCGTTTTCGAAGTGGTGCACCAAACTGCGGTAGTCCAGGTTGATCGTTCCGATCATCGCATAGGCATCGTCCGCCAGGTAGCTCTTGGCGTGGATGAAGCCCGGCTCGTACTCGTAGATCTTTACCCCGGCCTCGGTCAGGCGCTTGTAGAAGCTGCGGGTCATCTCCAGGATCAGCTTCTTGTCCGGGACGTGGGGCACGATGATGCGCACATCCACACCCCGCAGGGCCGCGTGTTCGATGCTCTGGCACAGGGCGTTGTCGATGATCAGGTACGGGCTGGTCATCCACATATACCGGGTGGCACTGTCCAGCATCCCGCGGATGACGCTCTTGCCCACCCGGCGGTCATAGATGGGGTGCGGGCCGTCCCCGAAGGGGATCACGTACCCGGGGGCATCGAACCGTTCCGCCGGAGGATAATGCTCCACACAGCTCTGGGGCAGCTTGCGGAAGTTCAGCCCGAAGTCGATCAGAAACAGCTTGGTCATCTCCCGCACGGCCTCACCTTCCAGCCGGATGCCGGTGTCCTTCCAGTGGCCGAACTTCACCACGGCGTTGATGTATTCGTCCGCCAGATTCACGCCGCCGGTGTAGCCCACCGTTCCGTCAATGACCAGGATCTTGCGGTGGCTGCGGTTGTTGAACTCGCTGTCCGCGTTGCCCCGCATCCGGGAGAAGGGGGTCGCCTGAATGCCGAAGGCGGCAAGGCTCTTGGCATAGTCGCCGGGCAGGGTGGTCATGCAGCCGATGTCGTCGTAGAGCACCCGCACCTTCACCCCATGGGCGGCCTTTTCCTTCAGGATGTCCAGGATCGAGTTCCAGAACCGCCCCTCCTCGATGATGAAGTACTCCATATAGATGAAGTGCTGCGCCCGGCGCAGATCCTCCAGCATGGCGGCGTGCATGACCTCGCCCAGCGGGAAATAGGTCTGTTTGGTGCCGGTGTACAGGTGGGTCTCCGCAATGCGGCAGAGCAGCCTGGCTTGGCTGGCCGCTGTGGGATCCTCCGCTGTCAGCCGCTCCATGGCCTCCCGGTCGTCCGTGGTGAAGGGGGCGTCCTTCAGCGCCTTCAGGCGGCGGATGTACTTTTTCTGCAGCTTGCGGGAGTAGAACAGGAAGTACAGCATGAACCCGGCCACCGGCACGATAAGCACCAGAAGCAGCCAGGGCACCTTGTAGTCGGGGTTGTCGTCCGAGGCGATGATGCGCACCACACAGGCGATCTCGGTGGCCCACGCCGCCAGATAGAAATAGGGCACCCAGCGGCACAGTGCGAACACGATGCCGATGATGGCCGCCACCTCCAGCACCGTGATGGCGATGGCCAGAATGTACCGCACCGGGATGTAGTTGACCTCTTTTTCCACCCGTTCGTCGTTCACATAGTATTGGAGCGTTTTTCTCATAGCGTGTCCCTCCCGCTGGCCGGTATTTTGTTCATTGTAGCACAGGTTTGTTTGCGCAATGTTTCCGCTGGCAGGCGGAGCAAAAACTTTTTCGGTCGGTTTTGTGTGCAAAAGGCCGATCCCGTGAGGGAGCGGCCAAACGCTGAGCTGCCTGCCGCCGCAAAAAGATTTTTTGCCCGCTGCACGGCTGCATCCCCTGCATTTTCCACCGCACAGCGCACTTTGCTCAAAAATTTTCGCGCTGATCCGCACAGTTGCACTCCACCCTGCTAATGTGGTAAAATAGCGGCATCTCATTTTCCCAGGAGAGGACATTCCCATGCATCTGTTTTTGACCAGCAGCCCCAGCGGCTGCCCCTACGAATCCGGCCCGGCCGTCCCCGTGCTGGACGGTTCCAACGATTTTGTAAAGCGGCTGCGCCGGGTGTGGCCCGCCGAGCGGCCCGCCTGCCTGATCCTGTCCGCCAGCCCCGGCGACCACTGGGGCAACGACCAAATGCGTGAGGCCTTCACCGCCTGCTTTGCCAATGCAGGGCTGCCCTTCAAGTGGGTGGCAATGTGCGACGACCGGGATGCGGATGAGTTCCACGACCTGCTGGCCCGCTGCCAGGTGGTGCTGATGGCCGGCGGGCACGTTCCCACCCAGCAGGCCTTTCTGCAGTCGCTGGGCGCCGCTGAGGCGCTGGCCGGCTACAAGGGCGTGGTCATCGCCATGAGCGCAGGCAGCATGAACTGCGCCGAGCTGGTCTATTCCCAGCCCGAGGATCCCGGCGAGGGCATCGACCCGGGCTTTGAGCGCTGGCTGCCGGGCCTTGGGCTCACCGAGACCTGCATCATCCCCCACTTCCAGAAGACCCGGAACTGGATGCTGGATGGCTTGCGCCTGCTGGAGGACATCACCCTGCCGGACAGTCACCGCCACCCCTTCATCGCCCTGGCGGACGGCAGCTACATCTATGCACACAATGGGCACGAGACTCTGTACGGCCGGGCCTGGCTGATGGCCGCCGGGCAGCTTCTGCCCCTGTGCGAGGACGGCCGCAGCCTGCGGCTGAAATGAGCGGAACACAAAAAGCAAGACCCCTGCCGCAGTGCGGCGGGGGTCTTTTTTCACGCCCGGAGGCGCGGCGGCGTTCTCACATCATGTGCTGCGGGGCGGATGCACCATGTATGGCATCACATCGTCTTGTCGTAGTTCGAGCTCACCGACTCGGTGACACCGCCGACGGTCACGTCCGCCAGAGTGGTCAGCCGGTAACTGGTACCGGACTTCAGCGCGTAGCTGCCGCTGAAGCGGCCGGTGGAGGAGTAGACCGTGGTCTTGCCGGTGCGGGCCACCTCGACGTAATCGCCGTAGGGGTCGCGCTCAAACAGGATGAGCTGGCCCACGATCTTGGTGGTACCGCTCACGCCCGTGACTGTACTGGAATAGGTACCGGACGTGAGGCTGGGGGCGATGCTCGACACGTTGGCCCAGCGGGGCTCCGCCGCAAAGGCGGGCACGGCCAGTGCCGCCATCAGAACGGCTACCAGGATGAGCGAGAGAACTTTTTTCATGGTAAGACCTCCTTTTGGTTCGGGAACGCCTGCGTTTAGTTTACTCTATGCCGCAGGCGAATCCGGCAGAACCCTGTCAGGAAACTTTTATCCCCTGTGCCACCTGGATCGCCTCAGCCAGGTCGATCGTTCCGCTGACATTCCACACCATGCCGTCCACCCGCCACAGCAGGGTGTGCGAAGCCCCATCGCTGTTGGGGCCTCCGTGGTGGTAACACCACATCATCTCCTGCCCGTCGATCACAACGGTGTGAAAATCGGTGTATTCGCTGTCCATCGCGTTCATGTACCAGCCATCGTCCACCGCAAGTGTCACCGTGATGCCGGTGCCGATCTCTTTCTCGTAGAATGCACTGTAAAGCTGATCTCCCTCCCAATCTTCCCACTCCAGCTCATAGCCCTCGCACATATACTCCAGGTGGATGTTCCCGGGCAGCGCGGTGCGGGTGGGCGACTCATTGGTGAGGTAGATGTCCACGTTCTTTTCTTTCCAGTCCATGATCGTCTCGCCCACGGCCTCCTGCACCGCCTCAGCCTGCATCAGCGTGCCGGACAAAAGGGTGATGCAGGCCATGGCGCTCACAAGCAGCCGCTTGCCGTGCCGCAGCCAGCGCTGGGCGCCGGCTTTGCGCTTTACCCGGCGCATGGTGCGGCGAACCTTCTCCTCAAAGCCGGGACTGGGTGCAAAGCGGCGGTTCAGTTCCTCCAGATCCGGCAGCTCCTCCCAGCGGCGCTGCTCCACCTCGGCAGCGGCCATCGCTGCCAGGGCCTCCAATGTGATCGTACCATTCTCAAGTGTCATCCCGCTCCTCCTTCCCGATCAGCTTTTTGCGCGCCCGGTGGATGCGCACCTTCACAGCCTGCGGCGAGATCGCCATAAAGCGGGCGATCTCCTCGATCTTGTAGCCCTGCGCCTTCAGCTCCAGCGGGGTGCGGTAATCGTCGCTCAGCGCCTTGAAATTCTCGATGGCCTGCTGCAGCACCATTTCATCCAGCGCGATGCGCTCCGGGTCTTCGGCCGGCAGCTCCGCAAGCTCCTCCGCATACTGCTGCTCACTGCCCCGCTGCCGGGAGATCCGGCGCAGATAGTCGATGGTGCGGTTGCGGGTTACGATGGAGATGAAGCTGGCCAGTTCCTTTTTGTTGTCCACCCGGATCAGATCAATGATCTTGATGAGGTGCAGGAAGGTCTCGTGAACAGCATCCTCCGCCAGCTCCGGATCCATGATGATCCGGCTGGCCTCATAGTACATCAAACCGCGGTACTTGTCGTACAGCATTTCAAATTTGTCGCGCTGGGCTTCTGTTTCCAGCATCGACAGGTACATAAAAAACATGGCAGTTCCTCGATTCGCTCGGTTTCGGCGTAATGTATTACAATACTAATACGCTGTAATGAACCCCGTCAAGCCGCCATGCTTTTTACGCAATGCAGTGCATCCCTATGCGCGCCGCAGTTTTTTCGCCTTGCAGCGCCTTTCCCGGTATGGACAGGAAACCGTTTCTTTTCGAATTATAGTCCCTTTAACGACTATAGTCAAGAACGTGCCCAGACCGTATGATGCAAACAGAAACTGCGTTGGAGGGGTTGGTCTGATGATCGTATATGACCCGTTTTGGATTACACTGCGCCGTTCCGGCGAGTCCACCTACACCCTCATCAAAAACCACCGCATCTCCTCCTCCACCATCGACAAGCTGCGCAACAACAAACCTCTGAATACCACAACCATCAACGACCTGTGCCGCATCCTGAATTGCTCTGTGAGCGAGATCATGCAGTATGTCCCCTCAGAACAGGACCAGCCTTTGTAAGGCAGCTTTTCCAAACACAAAAACGCCGCCCCCGATGCAAACCGGGGGCGGCGTTTTACAGTTCAGTCAAGCCTTGCGCCTGCGAGTGCAGCTTACAGCTCAGCGAAGTACTTGATGGTGCGGACCATCTGGCTGGTGTAGCTGTTCTCGTTGTCGTACCAGGACACGACCTGGACCTGGTAGGTCTCGTCGTCGATCTTGGTGACCATGGTCTGGGTGGCATCGAACAGGCTGCCGTACTTCATGCCGATGACGTCGGCGGAGACGATCTCCTCCTCGTTGTAGCCGAAGCTCTGGTTGGCAGCAGCCTTCATGGCGGCGTTGATGGCC
>JAFUQL010000177.1 GCA_017472375.1 Oscillospiraceae bacterium
ACGGTCACTCCACCGTCTGCCGCCCTGCGAAGATGCACAGCGGGCGCTTGGCCTGCCCTTTCTCCAGCAGCAGGCGGGCGGCGGCCAGGGTGGCGCCCGCGCTGTCGCAGGCGGGAATGGCATCGGCGCGCAGCACCTCGGCGGCGGCGCGCCGGGCCTCGCCGGTGTTCACCGCCACCACCCGGTCCACCACATAGGGGTTGTAGTTTTCAGGCACAAAGCCCGCGCCCAGCCCGCCGATGCCGTGCTGGCCGTGGAAACCGCCACCAAAGGCCTGGCACTCGTAGGGCTCCACCGCCACCACCGTGATCTGGGGTTCCCAGGCGCGCAGGTACTCGCCCACGCCGGTGACGGTGCCTGCGCTGCCCACCCCGATGACCACTGCGTCGAAGTCGGAACCGGTCTGGCGCAGGATGGCCGGCCCGGTGACCCGGCGGTGGTACTCAGGGTTCAAATCGTTGGCGAAGTAGTTCACATACCAGCCGCCCTCCTCGGCGGCGATCTCGGCGGCCAGCCGCTCGCAGCCGCGGCGGCCCTCCAGCGGGCTGCAGGTGACGATGCGGGCGCCCAGCCCGCGCAAAAGCTGACGACGCTCGTCGGGGGTGCTCTCGGGCATGGTCAGGGTCACAGGGTGGCCGCTGTGCCGCGCCGCGATGGTCAGCGCCACCGCAAAGGTGCCGCTGCTGGCCTCCACCACCGGCTGACCCTTTTTCAGCAGGCCGGACTCGGCGGCCAGCGCCAGCATTCCCTCGGCCAGCCCGTCCTTGGCGCTGCCGGTGGCTCCGCCGAAATCCAGATAGGCCAGAATGCTGCCGGGCAGCTTGTGCCGGGCACAGTATCCCCGCAGCTCCACCACCGGGCAATTGTTGTACAGATGGGCGTAGTAGTTGCCCAGAAGCGCCATGCCGTTCCCTCCCTGCCTTATATAAGGTATAATAATATACAATAGTAGCGCGCTGACCGCCCGCCGTCAAGCGGGCGGCGGGGAAAGTTTGCCGTTCCTGCGGCCCTTACAGCGCCGGTTTCGGGACCGCAGACGGAGAAAAAACGCCGGACGCGGCCTCCCTGCGGGGGCGCACAGCGGGCGATAAAAAATAATTGAAAAAAAGACAGATTTGCCCTTGACAGCGCGGGATGCATCTGGTAAAATAACGCTCGGGTTGTAAAGGGATTGACTTTACACCGGCCCGCAGGGAGGTGGGAACATGGCCAAGAATCTGGAGATCTCCTATCTGCTGGATTTCTATGGCGATGTGCTCACCGAAAAACAGCGGGACGTGATGGAGCAGTACTACAACGACGATCTGTCGCTCAGCGAGATCGCGGACAACTTCGGCATCACTCGGCAGGGCGTGCGCGACGCCATCAAGCGTGGCGAGGCGGTTCTGCTGGAGCTGGAGGAAAAGGTGGGCTTTGCAGCCCGCTACCGCGCCGTTCAGGAGGGCATCGCCCGGCTGGAGGAGCTGGCAAAGGACATCCAGTTCTGCAACATCAACAACTACGCGTTCTCCCAGAAGATCGACCGGGACGCCCGGGAGATGCTGGAGATCATCGGCCGCATCAGCGAGTGAGGAAGGGGTGGACGATATGGCATTTGAATCTCTTTCCGATCGTCTGAATGGCGTATTCAAGCGCCTGCGCGGCAAGGGCAAGCTGACCGAAGCGGACATCAAGGCCGCGATGCGCGAGGTGCGCATGGCTCTGCTGGAGGCTGACGTCAACTTCAAGGTGGCCAAGGACTTCTGCGCGCAGGTGAGCGAGCGGGCCATGGGCCAGGAGGTCATGGAGAGCCTGACCCCCGCCCAGCAGGTGGTCAAGATCGTCAATGAGGAGCTGACGGCTCTGATGGGCGGTCAGGAAGCCGCCCGCATCCACATCAAGAGCAAGGGCCCCACCGTGCTGATGATGTGCGGCCTGCAGGGCAACGGCAAGACCACCCACTCCGCCAAGCTGGGCAAGTGGTTCCTGAAGCAGGGCCACCGTCCTCTGCTGGTGGCCTGTGACATCTACCGCCCCGCTGCCATTGATCAGCTGCAGGTAGTGGGCAAGCAGGCCGGCGTGCCGGTGTTCGCCATGGGCACCGAGAAGCCCGAGATCATTGCCAAAAAGGCCTACGCTCACGCGAAGGATCACGGCAATGACATCGTCATCCTCGATACCGCGGGCCGTCTGCACGTGGACGAGGAGCTGATGGCCGAGCTGGGCCGCATCAAGGAAGCCATTACGGTGGACGAGGTGCTGCTGGTGGTGGACGCCATGGCCGGTCAGGATGCGGTCAACGTGGCCAAGGCCTTCAACGAGGCGGTGG
>JAFUQL010000178.1 GCA_017472375.1 Oscillospiraceae bacterium
GGGCATCAACCCCGACGAGTGCGTGGCCGTGGGTGCCGCCATTCAGGGCGGTGTGCTGCAGGGCGACGTCAAGGGCCTGCTGCTGCTGGACGTTACCCCGCTGAGCCTGGGCATCGAGACTCTGGGCGGCGTATGCACCAAGATCATCGACCGCAACACCACCACCCCCACCAAGAAGAGCCAGGTGTTCTCCACCGCCTCCGACAACCAGCCCAGCGTTGAGGTCCACGTTCTGCAGGTCGAGCGCGAGTTTGCCCGCGACAACAAGAGCCTGGGCACCTTCCATCTGGACGGCATCGCTCCCGCGCCCCGCGGCGTGCCTCAGATCGAGGTCACCTTTGATATCGACGCCAACGGCATCGTCCATGTGAGCGCCAAGGATCTGGGCACCGGCAAGGAGCAGAGCATCACCATCACCGCCTCCACCAACATGAGCAAGGAGGACATCGACAAGGCCGTCAAGGACGCCGAGCGTTTCGCCGAGGAGGACAAGAAGCGCCGCGAGGAGATCGACATCCGCAACAATGCCGACCAGATGGTCTTCCAGACCGAGAAAGTGCTGAACGAGATGGGCGATCAGGCCCCCGCCGAGCTGAAGGCCACCATCCAGACCAAGCTGGATGCCCTGAAGGAGGCTCTGAAGGGCCAGAGCATCGACGAGATCAAGGCCAAGCAGGAGGATCTGCAGAAGGAGTTCGAGGCCATGTACCAGGCCGCGGCTCAGGCTCAGCAGGCCGCCGGCCAGGCCGGCCAGCAGCCCGGCGCCGGCGCCCCCAACAACGGCGGCGACGACGGTGTGGTGGACGCTGACTTCAAGGAAGTGTAATACAGCCATGCGGGCATTGCGGCCCGCAAGCGACCGGAACCCCGAACACGCGCGAGCCGCGTGAGCGCCGCCCGGCCCCGGCCGGGGCCGGGCGGCCTTGTGGGTTTTCGGGCCAGATAAAAAACCGCGTGTGTACGCGGGTGTGAGGGCGTGACAGCATATGGCAGACAAGCGCGATTATTACGAGGTACTTGGCATCGCCAAGGGCGCCTCGGACGACGAGATCAAAAGGCCTACCGCAAGCTGGCCAAAAAATACCATCCGGATCTGAACCCCGGCGACAAGGAGGCCGAAGAGCACTTCAAGGAAGTGGGCGAGGCCTATGAGATCCTGTCCGACCCGGAGAAGAAGGCCCGCTACGACCAGTACGGCTTCGCCGGTGTGGACCCCAACTTCGGCGCGGGCCAGGGCTTCGGCGGCGGCTTTGGCGGGGTGGACCTGGGCGACATCTTCGGCGACATCTTCGGCGGCGGGTTTGGCGGCGGCTTCGGCGGCCGGTCCAACCCCAATGCACCCCGCAAGGGCGCCGATGTGCGCATCCCCCTGACCCTGACCTTTATGGAGGCGGTGCACGGCTGCACCAAGACCATCACCATCAACCGGCAGGACACCTGCCCGGACTGCGGCGGCACGGGTGCGGCCAAGGGCACCAGCCCCGAATCCTGCCCGGACTGCGGCGGCCGCGGCTATGTGATGCGCCAGCAGCGCACCCCCTTTGGCGTGATGCAGAGCCAGCAGCCCTGTGCCCGGTGCGGCGGTAAGGGCAAGTTCGTCAAGAACCCCTGCTCCAAGTGCCGTGGCGCGGGCAAGGTGGGCGTGCGCAAGAACCTGGAGATCACCATTCCCGCCGGTGTGGACGACGATATGGGCCTGACCCTGCGCGGGCAGGGCGATGCGGGCGTGAACGGCGGCCCCAACGGCGACGTTGTGGTGCTGCTGAGCGTCAAGCCCGACCCCATGTTCCAGCGTGAGGGCTACGATGTGTACGTCACCGTGCCCATCACCTTCAAGCAGGCGGTGCTGGGCGACGACGTGACCGTTCCCACCGTGGATGGCAAGGTGGAGTACACCGTGCCCGAGGGCACCCAGAGCGGCACCACCTTCCGCCTGCGGGGCAAGGGCATCCAGTACCGCGGCGGCCGCGGGCGCGGCGACCAGTACGTAAAGGTCAGTGTGGAGATCCCCAAAAAGCTGACCAAGGCCCAGAAGGAGGCGCTGATCGCCTTCGAGGAGAGCCTGAAGGACGACAACTACACCCAGCGCAAGAGCTTCTTCCGCAACCTGCGGGATAAGTTCGGCAGCCGCAGCGACGACTGAGCCGGGCGCAGACCTTAGAGTAAACAAAAGCATCCCCGCATCCGGGCGTTCCGGATACGGGGATGCTTTTTTGTTTCGGGCTGTGCGCTGAAAAATTGTCCCGGAACGCCGCTCTTCCGCACCGGTGCTGCAGGAACGCTGCAAAGATTTTGATGAAAACAACGAAATTTCGCATAAAGATTGGAGATAGTTCGCCCTCGGGCAAAGAAAAATGTCATTTATAGTTGACAAAATGCCGCTGCGGATGTAAACTATAATTGACAAAAGCGAGAGCGGGCCTGCCCTCACGGCCCGCTGCGCAGAGGGGAGGATGGCCATGGCACAGAATGAGCGCATGAAGGCAGCCCGCAAGGCGCTGGGGCTGAGTCAGGACGAACTGGCAAAGCGCATCCAGGTGAGCCGCCAGACCATCAATATGATCGAACGGGGAGACTACAACCCCACACTGAAACTGTGTGTCCAGATCTGCCGGGTGCTCGGCTGTACGCTGGACGAACTGTTCTGGGAGGAGGAGTGAACCATGACCACCCTGCGATGGGATCTGTTCCACGAGTCGAATTATATGGAAACGGTGTGGGACGAGCGCACCACCCAGCTGGAAGCCCGGCGGTACAAGGCAGCCATGAGCTGGTACCCGACCATCCTGCTGGCAGGCTACTTCGGGGCCCGGCTGGTGGGGGATAACCTGCGTTTCCTGTTCTACGCGGTGCTCTGCCTGCCGCAGCTGATGAACACGGTCCTGGCCCTGCGGGACGGCACCCTGCTGGTGAGCGAGCTGCCTCGACCGAAAAAGAGACGTTACGGCGAACTGTTCTTGGATCTGATCGTGCTGCCCTATGTGACGGCGCTGATCCTCGGCAGCCCCGCAGACGACCTGCGGCGGGCGGTGTTCGTGCCGTGGCTGGTGGTGGACCTGTGCTGGCTGGTGTATGTGCTGGCCCACCGCCGCCACCTGCTGCAGCTGGCCGGGGAGGAGATGGAGCTGCCGCCGGTCTCCCGCTTTGAGCAGCCCGCCCGGGCCCTGTGGGCGCTGACGCTGGCCGTGAGCCTGGTGTTCAGCGGCGCGGCGGGGGCGGTCGGCGGGCCGGTATTGAACAGCATCGTCCCCGGCACTCCGGTGGGCGAGGTCCCCGCCGAGCTGGAGCCCCTGCGGGGACAGGTGGACCTGACCTGGAGCATCCCCGAGGACGGGGAGGTGCGGGTGCTGACCTTCCGCAATGAGACCCACGGGGAGCAGGCATGCGGCGTCTGGTACATCGCCCGGCAGGGGGATGAGGCGGTGCGGCTGGGCGTGACCATCCGGGATGGGCAGGTCACCGCCGGGCGCATGAGCAGCTCGAAGCTGGTCACCGACCCGGACAACGGCTCCCGGTACTGGACCGACTGGGGCGACGGGCTGCAGGGCGGCTACTGGTACTGGCGGGAGGGCCGCTGGCAGAGAATGGCAGGGGTGGATGCGCTCACCGCCGACGAGCGGCTGTGCAGCGCCGTCTGGGTCGACCCGGTGCTGGACGCGGAGGAGCTGGCCCACACCCGCATTGAGGACGGCCTGTACCAGCTGTGGTTCCTGAGCGGATGGAGCAGTGAGGACGCCCCCGCGCCCGATCCGGAGATCCTCACCATGCTGGCCTACCGGCTGAACGGCAGCGGTGCGGTGGAATTCCACCAGAGCGACCAGCGGTTCGCCGGCATCGTCTACGCATGGCAGCGGGTGTACCACGGATCCATGGAGGAACTGAACGCCCAGATCGAGGGTGCCTTTGTGCCCGACTGGTACGACGAGGCGCTGGCCCCGGTGTGGGTCAGCCGGGACTTTGACTGAACCCGACGAAAGGAGGCCGACGATGAACATTCGCTGGAACCTCATCCATGAGCTGAATCAGATGGAGACGGTGCCGGACGAGCGCACCGAGCTGACCCAGCTCCGCAAACTGAAGGCCCGACTGCACTGGTCGCTGCCGGCGGTGGTGCTGGCGGTGGTGCTGGTCACCGCGGGCGGCGAGAGCGGCGCATCCCTGATGGGGCTGCTCTGGCTCCTGCTGCTGGCGGTGTGCGCGGTGCAGGACCGGCAGGACCTGCGGGATGGCAGCTTCCTGCTGGCCGATGAGAAGCCCTCCCCGGCGCGGGGCCTGCTGCGGATGCTGCAGGGCGGCCTGAACGCGGGCATGGCACTGACCGGGCTGTTCTCCACCTTCGCCCCGGCCTTGCCCGGCTGTCTGGTGCTGGGCTGCTGCGGGTACTGGGTGTATCTGGCGCTGGTGCAGACCGCCGCCATGAAGCGGCTGGCCGCGGAGGACCCCGAGGGCGTCTGGCCGCCCCGGCGGTCGGGCACGGTGCTGGCTGCCCTGCTGGGGGCGGCATTGGTGGGCGTGGGTCTGCTGGCCCTGGCGCGCCCCCTGCCCTTCTGGTACCGCACCGAACTGCCCGACACTCTGACCGCCTACACGGCCCTGTCCCGGCCCGATGAGCCGGGCGTGTACCGGGTGGTGCAGTCGGAACACGACGGGTTTGAACTGTACATCGCGCAGACCCCCACCGAACCGGGGTGCGACCGGCTGGCCGTGACGGTGGAAAACGGCGCAGTGACCGCCGTTGTGCTGGTGCAGGAGGAGTGGCGCGACCGCTCGGTGACCAC
>JAFUQL010000179.1 GCA_017472375.1 Oscillospiraceae bacterium
AGAAGCTGGACGAATGCACCCACGGCTGTTGCCCGGGCTGCGGCAGCTGCAGCGGTATGTACACCGCCAACAGCATGAACTGCCTGTGCGAGGCCATCGGCATCGCCCTGCCCGGCAACGGCACCATCCCCGCCGTCTACGCCCGCCGCATCCAGCTTGCCAAGCACTCCGGCATGGCCATCATGGAGCTGGTGAAGAAGGGCATCACCGCCCGGGACATCATCAACGAAAAGAGCATCCGCAACGCCCTGACCTGCGACATGGCGCTGGGCTGCAGCACCAACACCGTGCTGCACCTGCTGGCCATCGCCAAGGAGGCCGGTGTGGATCTGGATCTGGCTCTGTTCAACGAGATCAGCGCCAAGACCCCCCACCTGTGCCATCTGGCCCCCGCCGGCCCCACCCATATGCACGATCTGGACGCCGCCGGCGGCATCCCCGCCGTGCAGGCCGAGCTGGCCAAGAAGGGTCTGCTGGATCTGAGCCTGCCCACCGTGAGCGGCAAGACCGTGGGCGAGAACATCGCCGGTGCGGTGAACAAGAACCACGCCGCCATCCGTCCCATCGAAGATCCGTTCAGCGAGACCGGCGGTCTGCAGATCCTGTGGGGCAATCTGGCCGAGTGCGGCTGTGTGGTCAAGCGCAGCGCCGTGGCCCCCGAGATGCTGGTGCACAGCGGCCCCGCCCGTGTGTTCAACAGCGAGGACGAGGCCATCGCCGCCATCTACGACGGCAAGATCACCCACGGCGACGTGGTGGTCATCCGCTACGAGGGCCCCAAGGGCGGCCCCGGTATGCGTGAGATGCTGAACCCCACCAGCGCACTGGCCGGCATGGAGCTGGACAAGACCGTGGCCCTCATCACCGACGGCCGCTTCTCCGGTGCCTCCCGCGGCGCGGCCATCGGCCACGTCAGCCCCGAGGCCGCCATGGGAGGTCTGATCGGTCTGGTGGAGGAGGGTGACACCATCTGCATCGACATCCCCAACGCCCGCATCCATCTGGATGTGAGCGATGAGGTGCTGGCCGCCCGCAAGGCTGCTTATGTGGCTCCCGAACCCAACATTACCAGCGGCTGGCTGGCCCGCTATGCCAAACTGGTGGACGGCGCCAACCACGGTGCCGTGATGCTGTAACCAAGCATAGCCCCGCCGGGGCAGACCATCGCCGGTCTGCTCCGGCTTTTTTGTACTTTTCCGTCAGTTTGTACAAACTCATGGTCTGAATATCGTCACTTTTTATTCGCCCCGATTTCCAAATTATGCAATATCCGGACGTTTGCCTTCGTTATTAATAATAAAGACGCTTTCCCCTCTCCCCCAGCGGCCCGATCCGCGAGCCGCCGCCCGGGCGACCCACCAAACGGAGGCATTGACCATGACCAGGCATCCCATCTCCCGCATTGTTCCTGTACTGCTGAGCCTTGTTCTGCTGCTGAGCGGCTGCGGACAGGCCACGTCTTCTCCGCCCACCGCCGAGGCGCGGATGGCCGGCAAACTGATCGATCTGCACGGCGGTTCCGTCCACGATTCCGCCGTTCTGCTGGACAGCGAAGTTCTGGCGGGAGACAACGGCTGGACGGTCGAGGACATCGCCGCCGGCGAGCCCCTCGGCTACTGCGTACACAATGAGGAGACGGACGCCTCCGGGTCTTACACCCACTACTGGCTCTATCACCCGGACGGCAGTCTGTGGCTGGACTGCGGCGACAGAACGCCCCTGTTCACCATGGGACGCTGGGTTCGCCTGATGGAGGCGGAGACCTCCTACTTCCTTGACCCCGACACGGGCGAGACCTGCATGGAGGTATCCGGCTATCTGGATCTCACCGCGCTCGGCTCGGATCGGTTTCTGGCGAGCGTGTTCGGCGTCACGACCTGCGATGCCTTCATCGTGGATGGAGAGCTGAACACGGTAAAGACCTTTGAAGGCTGGCCCTATGCCTATGGGCCCGCGCAGCGCGGCGAACTGGATGTCCTTCTTCTGAGCCGGGATCCGGACGGCTACGATTCTCAGTACTACGACCTGACCAACGACCGCATGATGGAATACACCACTCTGAGCGTCCTGCCCGACGGCTACATGGAGGGACGGCGTCTGGACGATCCAAGCCGCTACGACCTTCTGGCGGCGGACGGCTCGGTGATCCTCGAAAACTACAGCAATCGGCAGACCTTCTACTCTCCCCTGCTCACATACGAGTTCTCGGGCGGTTCCTCCTCTCTCAGCGTTCTGTACGAGGGCGATCACTGCCGACACGCCGGACAGGCGGGCAGCCGGTCCTACGTCCTGCTGGCGGACGGTACGCTGCTCTGGCTGGACAGCAAGGGCAATGAGGTGAGCCGCAGCACGACCGACCTGCAGGTCGCCGTCCAGAACATCGGAGACCTGCTGCTGCTCAGCTGGCCCGGCGGCGCCCAGCTCTGGAACGGGGACGGCCTCGTGTGGGAGCGTTCCTACGGTGTGTACGACTATGCGACCCTGACCGAGGTGACGGACGATCCCGGTTGGTTCCTGATGACCACGCGGGTGGATTCGGTCACCACCACCTCCCTGCTGAACAGCGAGGGTGAGACGACGATCGAGGACTTTGACTGGATCTTCTCCACCTACATCCCCGGCGTGTATCAGGTGCTGAAGGGCACCGAGTACGGTTTTATGGACGAAAACGGGCAGTGGCTCTGGAGCGGGCCTCTGCCCGAATAAACCCAAATTGGAGGTGAGCGCGATGACCAAACGCTTTTACACCTGCACCATCCTCCTGCTTCTGATCCTGCTGCTTCTCCTGACCGCCTGCGGCAGTGCGCCCCCGGCACCCTCCCCCACCCCCGAGCCCGCCGGGTCCGGCGAGCCGCTGTATCTTCTCTACAGCGGTGACACCTGGGACGGCGTCGTTCTGCAGGGCGGTCAGGTGCTGGCGCGGGGCGATGTGGGGCTGACCACCGACGCCGCATCCGGGCAGGCGGCGGGCTACTACATCCGCACCCCCGTCCAGGAGGCCGACGGCCCCACCTATCACTACACCCTCTACCGCCCGGACGGCACCCTCTGGCTGGACTGCGGCACCCAGGAGCCGTCCCAGGCGCTGGGGCGCTGGATCTCCCTGAGCAGCGTCGGATTTTACGAAGCAACGGGCCATTTCATCGACCCAGACACCGGCGAGACCCGGCTGGACTCCTACTATCTGGTAAACGAAACCGCCCCCGGGCAATACCTGCTGGCCTCCTACGCCTATGAGGACCCGGCCCCGCCGCTGCTGGTGGACGAGGATCTGAACGTCCTCACCGAGTTCACCAGCTGGACCTATGCCTACGTCTATGCCGGCGACCCCTTTCTCACCCTGTCCCGCAGCTACGAGGACGAGGAGGGCTATCACAACGAGTATGCCCTCTACGACCTGACCGCCGGGGAGTTTCTGAACTACGACCCCTACGACTCGGCCACCCTGCCGGGCGGATATCTCCAGGTGCAGCGGCTCTCCGATGACCCGGAGGCAGCGCCCCGCTACGACATCCTCGACCCGGACGGCAAGATGGTGGTGCGCAACACCGAGGAGCGCCATGTGTTCTACACCCCGCATCTGCAGGCGGTGGAGAACGGCGCAGGCGACGGGATCACCCTGCATGGCGCCTGCGAGGGCGAGGTCTGCCGCGACATCGGGATGCTGGGTGAAAACATCTATCTCCTGTTTACGGATGGGGAATTCCGTCTGCTGGACGCCGAGGGCCATGAGCTGAGCCGCACCATGACCCACCCGGAGGTCTTTACCTCCGCGACGGACGGTCTGCTGCTGCTCGAATGGCCCGGCATGGCGCAGCTCTGGAGCCCGGACGGCCTGCTCTGGGAACAGACGCTGGGCGACGAGGAGATGATCTATCTCTCCCAGCTCTACAGCGCACAGGGCGCAGACGGCGGCACCCGCTATCGGCTGTACCACTACTATGGGACATTCTCCTCCACCTCGCTGCTGGACGAGAACGGCGGCGTTCTGCTGGACGGCCTGTCCCTGATGTACACCACCGGCGTTCCCGGCGTATATCAGGTGCGCAAGGGCTTTGAGCGCGGCCTGATGAACGAAGCCGGCGAGTGGCTGTGGAGCGAGTCCATCTTCACCGATGCCACCGATGAGATCGACGATATGATGTGGTAAACTCTGCGGCTTCCCCGCATTATGCGGCCTGACCCCAAAAGGAGGTGCCTTTTATGAAGAAACAGCGTCGTTTTTATTGGCTCATTCCCCTGCTGTGCCTCGTGCTGGCTGTGCTGTGCGCCGGGTGCGGCGGCGCGGAGGCATCCCAGCCGCAGCCCACCGCCGAACCACAGGTCACCCACGCCCCCACAGCGGAGCCTTCCCCCACCCCCGACCCGGATGCTCTGTTCACCCTCGCGGACTACCCCCGGGTGGACGGCAGCACCGCCAATCTGCCCCTGATGGCGCAGGTGATGGCCGACACCTGCGGCATCCCCCTCGAGGAGGCGCAGAGCTATGTCAGCGCCAGCAAGACCGCCAACAGCTGGCGCTCCCTCATCAGCGGATACGCCGATCTTCTGCTGGTGTATGAGATGCCCGATGCGGTCAAAGAGGAATGGGAAGCCAGCGGCGTGGAGCTGGAGATCACCCCCATCGGGCGGGATGCGCTGGTGTTCATGGTGAACGAGCAGAACCCGGTGCAGAGCCTGACCCAGGAGCAGATCCGCAGCATTTACACCGGCGAGGTGACCAACTGGGTCGATGTGGGCGGTGAAGATCTGGAGATCAAGGCCTTCCAGCGGGATGCCACCAGCGGCAGCCAGACCTTGTTCGTGAAGCTGCTGATGGGCGACACCCCCACCATGGACGCCCCCACCGAGTTGCGCCCAGGCATGATGGGGGCTCTGGTGGACGGACTGGCTCTGTACAACAACGAGGGCAGCGCCATCGGATACTCGGTGTACTACTACATCAACGAGATGTACAGCCAACCCGGTCTGCGGCTGCTGGCGGTGGACGGAGTGACCCCTTCCGCCGAGAGCATCGCCAACCAGAGCTACCCGCTGCTCAATGAGTTCTATGTGGCCATCCGCGCCGACGAACCGGAGGACAGCCCCGCCCGTCAGCTTTACAACTGGGTGCTGGGCGAGGGCGGCCGCGCCGCCGTTGAGGCCGGCGGCTATGTGCCCGCTGCGCCCCTGCCCGGCGGCGACGACCCGGCGGTCTGTTCGTATCCGCTCAAGTAAAAACCACCGTCTGTCTGTGTTTTTTCTTGACAGTCGCCCGCAGACCTGCTACACTGAAACTGCGGGGATTAGAGGGACTACGTTTCGGACGTATGCTCGGGTCTTTGGGCATTTTGAGCTCTTTCTCCGTACCCCGCTTCATTGTGTCCAGTTTACTGTCCGCCCCGGTGGGCAGATCCGCAAAAAGCTTCGTTTAAACGGCGCATCCGCCGCAGCCTGTGCTGCGATGGGTGCGCCGTTTTGCCTTGTCCGGACACGGCAGAGATCCTTAAATTTTTACCGTTTTGAAACTTTTTCGTCATTTTTGCTTTCCTGTCCACAGGCTTTATGGTACAATGGTAACAGCCAGATCGCCGCTTCGTACCGGCGCAGGGCAACTAACATCGAAAGAAGGTATTCTTGTGCGTCGTGTACTCTCTCTGCTTTTGGTGCTCGCCATCGTGCTGGGTATGTTCACCGCCTGCGGCGGTTCTGCTTCCTCCTCGGCGGCGGCTGAGCCCGAGGTGACCGCCACCCCTGTCCCCACTCCCACCCCGGAGCCCACTCCGGTGCCCCTGAACCCCAACCCCCTGACCGGCCTGGAAAAGGACGCCGACTACCCGGACGGCAAGCGCCCTGTGGCGGTCATGGTGAACAACATCAAGTCCAGCAGCGGCAATGACGCCTTCCCCCAGTGGGGCATTGGCGAGGCCGAGCTGATCTATGAGATCGTCACCGAGGGCGGCATCACCCGCCTGATGGCTGTGTTCTCTGACTACGCCAATATGCCCACCGTTGGCCCCGTGCGCTCCGCCCGTGACCAGCACGTCCAGCTGATGATGCCCTACCAGGCGCTGTATGTGCATGAGGGCGCCAGCATTTTTGCGGCTAAGCTGATGCGTGAGCCGGTGGCCAAGTACGGTCTGTACAGCTACGATGAGAACGACTACAGCACCTACGACTACACCGCCCACGACCTGTACAACGCCGGCCCCTACGGCACCGTAGTGAAGTGGGATCAGACCCGTATGGCCAGCCGCAGCCAGGAGATGTGCGCTTACACCAGCGGTGAGCTGGTCGCCAACGCGGTGGCCAACGGCGCGGACGACGACTTCGAGCCCGATCCCATCTTCAACTTCGTGCGGTACGATGAGCCCGCCCGTGAGCTGACCGGCAACCCTGCACAGGATCTGTACTTCCAGTTCTCCAGCAGCTACTACGCCGGCTTCAACTACGATGCGGCCACCGGTACCTACCTCAAGACCAACACCAAGGGTCAGCCCCACATCGACGGCAACACCAACGAGCAGCTCAGCTTCACCAATGTGCTGCTGCTCTTCTCCGAGATCGTCCCCTACAGCCAGCTCGGCTATGACGCCGGCATGCTGACCCATGTGGAATACAGCTGGGGCGGCGTGGGCTACTACTTCTGCGGCGGCAAGATGGAACCCGTCCGCTGGCTGAAGGGTCTGGCTCATGAGCCCCTGCGCATCGTGGACAACGAGGGCCACGAGATCGACGTGGAGATCAACTGCGGCAAGACCTACATCGGCTTTACCGACTACGGTATGTACGACTACTGCACCGTGGACGGCCGCAGCATGAACGCCGAGATCGAGGAAGCCCCCGTGGTCGAGGAAGATCTGACCGCCGACAACGTGGAAGCTGCGGATTGATCCCGAGCCTCTCCGTACATTCCAATATTGATCACACATCCAAACGCCCCTGCAGGCGCAGCCAAACAGCTGGCCCGCAGGGGCGTTTTTTTGATCCAACGTATCTTTGATCTTACAAATAACATTCCAGCTCCGGCATTTTCTGCAGCTCCTCCCGCAGCACTTGCAAAAACACATCGGTCAGCGGTTTGGGCCGCTCGCCGCGCA
>JAFUQL010000180.1 GCA_017472375.1 Oscillospiraceae bacterium
AATTTACGAGTGCGCAAGCGCGCGATGGAAATTTTGGGTACCGCAAGAGGATTCTTTTTCTTCAGAAAAAGAATATCGTCCCCTCGTCCCCGTCCCTGTCACGCCGCGCTGCCGGGGTTGGCCAGTCCCTGCGCAATGGCAGTGACCAGCTCCAACGGGTTTTCGCAGGGGCGCAGGGTCACGGTCAGGTAGGGGCGGGTGGTGGCGGCACCCGGCACCACCCGGCCGTCAAAGGCCTGCAGCAGCGCCCGGATGGTGGGCAGCTCCAGCTTTTCCAGCGCGAAATGCAGGGTATCCTTTTTCTGGGTCACCTCGATGACCCCGCCGGCGGTGGCGGTGACACGGGCAAGGGACACATTGACCAGATCGCTGACCGAGGGCGGCGGGTCGCCGTACCGGTCGATCAGTTCGTCCAGCACGTCGGCGGCGTCCTCCGGGTTCTGGATGGCGGCGATCCGCTTGTAGGCCTCGATGCGGCCGGCGCTGTCGCTGATGTACCGCTCCGGGATGAAGGCGTTGGTGCGGATGTCGATGAGGCATTCGCTCTTGTCGCGCTGCACCGGCTCGCCCTTGGCCATGGCGATGGCCTGCCCCAGCATCTTGACGTACAGATCGTAGCCCACCGCCTCCATGTGGCCGTGCTGGCTGTGGCCCAAAAGGTTGCCCGCGCCGCGGATCTGCAGATCCCGCATGGCAATGCGGAAGCCCGAGCCAAAGGCGGTAAACTCCCGGATGGCCGACAGCCGCTTGGCGGCAATGTCGTTCAGCTGTTTGTCCCGGCGGAAGGTGAAGTAGGCGTAGGCCTTGCGGCCCGAGCGGCCCACACGCCCGCGGATCTGGTACAGCTGGGCCAGACCCAGCCGGTCGGCGTCCTCGATGATGAGGGTGTTGCAGTTGCGCACATCGATGCCGGTCTCGATCAGGGTGGTACAGACCAGCACATCGATCTCGCCGCCCAGCAGCTGCTGCCAGACGGTGTTCAGCTGCTCCTCGGTCATCTTGCCGTGGGCCACGCCCACCCGGGCGTTCGGCACCAGCCGGCTGACATGGCTGGCGGCGGCCTCGATGTCCTTGACCCGGTTGTACAGATAATACACCTGTCCGCCCCGGGCCAGCTCCTTTTTGATGGCCTCGGCCACGATCACGTCGTCGTATTCCATGACATAGGTCTCCACAGGCCGCCGCTCGAAGGGCGGCTGCTCGATGGTGGACATATCCCGGATACCGCTCATGGCCATGTTCAAAGTGCGGGGGATGGGGGTGGCCGACAAAGTCAGCATATCCACCCCGATGAAGCTGTCCTTCAGCTTTTCCTTGTGCTTGACGCCAAAGCGCTGCTCCTCGTCGATGATGACAAGGCCCAGATCCTTGAACTCCACATCGGAGGACAGCAGCCGGTGGGTGCCCACCACGATGTCTACCTCGCCGGTGCGCAGCCCCCGCAGGGTGGCCTCCTGCTGCTTTTTGCTGCGGAAGCGGTTCAGCAGGCCGATCTTGGCCGGGAACCGCTCCATCCGGCTGATGAGGGTGTTGTAGTGCTGCCACGCCAGCAGGGTGGTGGGGGCAAGGATGGCGCACTGCTTGCCGCCCATGATGCACTTGAAGGCGGCACGCAGAGCCACCTCGGTCTTGCCCACGCCCACGTCGCCGCACAGCAGACGGTCCATGGGTGTGTGCTTTTCCATATCCTGCTTGATCTCGTCGGTGGCGATCAGCTGGTCGTCGGTCTCGTCGTACTCGAACCGCTGCTCAAATTCCCGCTGCCAGTCGCCGTCGGTGGGGAAGGCGTAGCCCTCGGCCTTCTGGCGGCGGGCGTACAGCTCCACCAGCTCCTGCGCCATCTCCTCGGTGGCACGCTTGACTTTGGCACGGGTCTTCTGCCACTCGGTGCCGCCAAGCTTGGCGATTTTGACCTTGCTCTCGTCGCCGGGGGCGGTGTAGCGGCTCAGCAGGTCCAGCGCGGTGACCGGTACATACAGCACATCCGCGCCGGCGTATTGAATTTTCAGATAATCCTTGGTGGCGCCGCCGGCCTCCAGCCGCTGAATGCCCGAATAGATGCCGATGCCGTGGCTCTGATGTACCACATAGTCGCCGGGCTTGATGTCGGTCAGGCTGGACAGGGCGTTCTTGTTCTTTTTGCGCACCTTGCCCTCGGTGCCTTCGGCAAGGCCCTGCCGCCGCCCGGTGATGAGGGCGTAGCGGGCAAAGGGCATATCGCAGCCGCCGGAAAAATGCCCGGGCAATACCTGCACCACCCCGGGGGCGGGGCGCACATCCCGGCTCATGCTGACGGCGTACCCCCGTTCCATCAGGTCACGGGCAAGGGCGGCGGCCCCCTTGGGGGTGCCGCACAGAATGGTGACCGCGTATTTCTGCTTCAGCAGCGGGTCA
Source organism: Oscillospiraceae bacterium (assembly GCA_017472375.1). Taxonomy (GTDB): domain Bacteria; phylum Bacillota; class Clostridia; order Oscillospirales; family Ruminococcaceae; genus SFJ001. Next base: position 2,395 of record JAFUQL010000180.1, read on the forward strand.
AGGTCCTCCACCAGACCGGCAAGGTCGCCCGGCCACGCCGGCATGGCGAGAGCGCCAAGGTCCACCAGCTCGCACAGGCGGAAGTCCGGCAGGCTGCGCATGAAGTTTTCGCACAGCAGGCTGGGCAGCTTGCGGGCGGCGTCCAGCAGGTCGGCCTCGGTCTGGTACAGCACATCCAGACCGGGGCAGAGCACCCCCTGCTCCAGCAGACCCACCAGCTCCTCGCTGCGGCGGAACTCGGTGGCTTTCTGGGCGTCCCGCACCGCCCACGGCTCGTCGATGACAAAGATGGGCTCGTGCAGATAATCCAGCAGGGTGGCGGGCTGGGGATAGCGCAGGCCCAGATATTTGTCCATGGCCTCGGGCATCACGCCGGCGTCCAGACTGGCAAGGTCGGCGGCCATGGCGGCTTCCATGGCGGTCTTTTTCCTGCCGCGGGCCTTGGCCAGCGCGGCACGCAGGGCATCGGCGGTGGCCTTGGTGTCGCCGAACAGCACCTCACGGGCGGGGGAGAGGTAGATCTTCTCCACTGCCTCTTCCCGGCGCTGGGTCATCAGGTCAAAGGTGTGGATGGTGTCGATCTCGTCGCCCCAGAACTCCAGACGCACCGGCTGGCTCATATCGGGGGCGTACAGGTCCAGAATGTCACCGCGCACGCTGAACTGGCCGGGGCCCTCCACCTGAATGCGGCGGATGTACCCGGCGGCGAACAGCCGCTGGACCAGCGCGTCCCGGTCAAACTCGGTGCCGGGCTTGAGGGTGAGGGTGTTGGCGCAGAACTCGGCCTTGGGCACGGTGTACTGCAAAAGCGCCTCGGCGGGCACGCAGACGGCACGCAGGCGTCCGCCTACCAGACCGCCCAGTACCGACAGGCGGCGGTATTCGTATTCACGGGCGGTGCCCTCGATGGGGCGCAGCATAAAGTCCCGCGGGGGGAACACATCGGTGCGCAGCCCCAGCGCGTTCAGATCGTTTGCGAACCGGGTGGCCTCGGCCTCGCCGGCGGTCACCACGCACAGCGGACGGTCCAGCTGCTTTGCCAGCGCGGCGTACCACAGCGCGCGGCCGGCCGGCGGCAGCCCAAACAGCGCCGCAGGCCCCGGGGTGGCCAGCGACGCGGCGATCTTCTGGTATTCGGTGGTCTGGCGCAGCAGGCCTTCGTACATGGCGGGACTCCTTTCTGTGTGGGGGTTGGTTTGTTCCTTTTTGAAAAAAAGGAATCCTCTTGCTGTTCTGAATTTTCAAGGGTGCGCAAGCACCTCACAGAAAATTCAGAACAGCGGCGCCAACACTCGCTCCCTTCCTCCGCCGCAGGCGGCGGTTGCTCGTGTTGCCAAAAAACTTTTGAATCGCAACACAAAATACTTTGTGTCGCAGGGGCTTGTTGTTTTTTGTGGGATTC
>JAFUQL010000181.1 GCA_017472375.1 Oscillospiraceae bacterium
AACGCCGCACCGCGGCGTTTTCTTCACGCCCGCTCCCGGCTTGCGGTGCCCGGCTCATGCGGCGCGTCCTCACGGCCGCTTGCATTCGCTCGACCGCTGCGCTGCTCAGTGGTTGCCTGTATCCGCCACCGGCGGCGGCAACCCCTGAGCCCCTTTCGGGTTCGAATCCCCTTCGGTATAGAAACACAAAACCCCCGTGGTACCTTACGGTACCACGGGGGTTTTCTGGTGATCCATCGGGGATTCGAACCCCGGACACCCTGATTAAAAGTCAGGTGCTCTACCGACTGAGCTAATGGATCGCATACAGCTTAATTATTATATCAGCCCCGCCCTGCCTTGTCAACAACGATTTTCCGCGCCCCACCCTTTGTCAATCATTACAAAGTGTTTACAATTTATACCAAAACTTATATAATAAACGCAGGAAACTCGTTGTTCTTACAGCGGCCATCGCGCCGCAATGACCCGCGAAAGGAGGCGCACATCCATGCGAAAACAGCTCTGTCTGCTGCTCGCCTTCTCCCTGTGCGCCCTGGCGCTGGCTGCCTGCGGCGGTACATCCGCCTCCTCTGAGGCCCCGGCCCAGCCCACGCCGGCCGTCACCGCGGCGCCGCTGTTCGCCGCCGACCCTGCCCTCTCCCCCTACACCGGCCTGCCCAAGGGCGAGGGCTACCCCGAGGGCGAGCGCGGCGTGGCCGTGATGATCAGCAACGTGAAGCCCGCCCTGCCCCAGAGCGGCCTGAACGCCGCCGACCTGGTGTACGAGATGGTCACCGAGGGCGGCATCACCCGATTGATGGCCGTCTACCGGGACCGCACCGCCATCCCGCTGGTGGGGCCCATCCGCTCCGCCCGGGACCAGCACGTTCAGCTGATGATCCCGCTGAACTGCCTGTACGCCCATGTGGGCGGCTCCAGCTACGCGCTGGAGATGCTGGAGGCATTCCGCTTCACCGGCACAAGATCCATCGACGGCAAGTACAAAAACTTTTACTGGATCGACTCCGGCCGCCGGCGCACCCTCTCGCAGGAGCACTGCGTGTACACCGACGGCCCCACCCTGGAGCGGGCCCTGGCCCAGTACGAGCTGGACACCGCCGGCGAGCCCGCCCCTGTGTTCAACTTTCTGCCCGCCGGCGAGCCTGCCCGCGCGCTGGCCGACGGCGAGGCCGCCAGCGTGAGCTTCCTGTTCTCCCCCTACGACGATGCCCGCTTCGACTACGACCCGGAGAGCGGCCGGTACTTCAAGTCCCAGTTCGGCGAGCCCCAGCTGGATGCCGGCGACGAAAACCGCCAGTACCGGGTGGACAATGTGTTCCTGCTGTTCACCCAGGTGGGCCGCTACCCCGACGGCGTGCTGGCGCAGGTGCATCTGGAGCAGGGCGTGGGCCTGTACTTCAGCGGCGGCCGCTACGAGCGGGTGCGCTGGATGAAGGGCGCAGGCGAGGCCCCGCTGCGCATCGTGGACGACGAGGGCCGCGAGCAGGACATCACCGTGAACCCCGGCACCAGCTACATCGCCTTCATCGGCGACGACCAGCTCGGCCAGTGCCGCATCGACGGCCACAGCCTGGAAGAGCTGTACGGCTGAGGTGGATTTCACAAATTCCTAAGATTTCCAGCCCGATACATCACTTTACAATCCGCTCCACAGCGGGTACAATGGTATTAGCTATGGGCCGCGTGCCACCGGGCAGCCAAAGGGCTGCACCATGGCCGCGGCTTTTCTTATCACCGGCCCACCCCCACAGAAAATCAACAGGAGAATCAAAACCATGAGACGTGTAATGTCCTTCCTTCTGGCCCTGACCCTGGCCGCCGGTCTGCTCACCGGCTGCGGCGGCAGCGCCAGTTCTTCCGCCGCCAGCGAGCCCGCCGGCACTCCCGCCCCCCCCCCGCCCCCCGCACCCCC
>JAFUQL010000182.1 GCA_017472375.1 Oscillospiraceae bacterium
GCGCCGGGCCGGCCACGTCCACCACGCACCGGGCGCCCCGGGCGTTGGCCGCCCGCACCATGCGGCTGTACAGCGAGGGGTTCACCCCCGGCGGCAGGCTGCCGCTCAGGATCACCCAGTCGCCCGGGTTCACGAAGCTCAGCCGCACCAGAAGCCGCTCCACGTCCTCCTCAGAGGGGGCCGCGCCGGGGCCGTTCACCTCGGTCTCCACCGGGTCGGGGGCCCCCGCAAGGCCGGTCTTGAGCTTCAGGTTCACCCGGGTCTGCCCCTGGCTCAGCCGCTGAAAATCCTGCCGGATGCCCCGGGCGGTCAGCGCCGACAGCAGCGCCTCGCCGGTCACGCCCGCCGCGAAGCCCCGCGCCACGCACAGCCGGTCCAGCGCGGTCAGCACCATGGCCACGTTGACCCCCTTGCCCCCCGGCAGGATCTCCTGCCGGTAGGCGCGGTTCAGGCCGCCCTCGCGCAGAGCGGTCGTCCATGTGATGCAGTCCAGCGCGGGGTTCAGGGTGTAGGTGTAGATCATGGGAGGGCTCCTTTTGTCAAGAGGTGTCAGCCGTCACGTTTCGTCGGCGCGCGGCGGCGGAGGGTCGGTGCGGCGGGTGGTGTGCGGTTTTTACACGGTGTTGCGCGGGTTTTGTGCCGTCAAAAACCGCCGCGGCTTTTTTTCAGTATACCGCAGCGGGGCAGCGGTTGCAAGCGCCGCCCCAAACACAAAGCGAGCCGCCCCGCGGTGGGGCGGCTCGCGCATTCATTTCAAAGGTCCGGGCCCATCACAGCAGGGGCACGCCGGCCTCGGCGCACACGTGGCGGGTCTCCTCGTCCCACACGCTGGACTGGACCTCGCCCACATGGGCGCAGCCCAGCAGCAGCATGCACAGGCGGCTCTGGCCGATGCCGCCGCCCATGGTCAGGGGCAGTTCGCCGTTCAGCAGCGCCTTGTGGAAGGGCAGCTCCCGGCGGTCGTTGCAGCCGGACAGCTCCAGCTGGCGGCTCAGGCTGGCGGCGTCCACGCGGATGCCCATGCTGGACAGCTCGATGGAGCAGTTCAGCACCGGGTTCCAGTACAGCAGGTCGCCGTTCAGGGCCCAGTCGTCGTAGTCGGGGGCGCGGCCGTCGTGGGGCTGGCCGCTGGCCAGCTTGCCGCCGATGCCCATCAAAAACACCACCTTGCACTCGCGGGTGATGGCGTCCTCCCGCTGCTTGGGGGTCAGGTCGGGCCAGCGGTCCTCCAGCTGCTGGGCGGTGACGAAGGTCACCTTGTCCAGGTCGGTGAGCACCTGGCTGGCCACCAGCTGGGGGAACATGGCGGTGAGGGTGCGGCGGGTGCTCTCGATGGCCCCGGCGATGCGGCGCACGGTGTCCTGCAGGGTGGCGAAGGTGCGCTCCTCCTCAGTGATGATCTTCTCCCAGTCCCACTGGTCCACATAGATGGAGTGCAGGTTGTCCAGCGTCTCATCCCGGCGGATGGCGTTCATGTCGGCCACCAGGCCCTCGCCGGCGGAGAAGCCGTAATCCCGCAGGGCCTTGCGCTTCCACTTGGCCAGCGAGTGGACCACCTGGATGGAGGTCTCGTTCTCCTTCATGGTGAAGGCGACGGGGCGCTCGACGCCGTTCAGGTCGTCGTTCAGGCCGCTGGAGGCCTCCACGAACAGGGGCGCAGAGACGCGGCGCAGGCGCAGTGCCCCGGAGAGGGCGTCCTCGAACAGGCGCTTGGTGAGGCCGATGGCCTTCTGGGTGTCATACAGGCTGAGCGGGGGGCGGTAGCCCTCCGGGATGATGATGTGGCTCATGGCAGTGGTTCCTTTCCCAGGGCGGCGGGCGCAGAGCCGCCGCAGATCCGATCCCGGCCGCGATGCCGGATGCGATACCTGATACTATACCACAAAACCGCCCGGGAAGGAAGAGCCATTTTGTGCCCGCCGCAGGGCGCGGCGGATCCGGGTGGCCGACATTTGGCGAAACAGCGCGTGAAATTTGCGGTGTCGGGGCGCGCAGGCGGCAGAGGGGAGGAGGCGGACAAAAATTTTGAATTTGGGGTTGACAATTGCGGGATGGTATGGTATCATACTAACC
>JAFUQL010000183.1 GCA_017472375.1 Oscillospiraceae bacterium
ATGCCCTTGGCGCTGCCGCCCACCGCCAGCACCAGGGTGCCGTAGCGGTCGGTCAGGTCTTCCACCTGCACCACCGGCGCCATGACCAGCTGGCGCAGCCCGGCCTGCCACAGCAGGGTCTGGGTCACATAGACGTCGGCGCTCTGGCCGGCCGACGAGAGCAGGATGGGGGAGTCAAAGGTGTGTTCCGGAATGGTGGGAGCACCCTTGTTGGGCTCGGTGTGGACCACGGACAGAATGCCGCCGCAGCCGGCCAGCAGGGCCAGCGCCAGCAGGCAGGCGATGATGCGCGTTGCCCGTTGCAGCATTCCTTCCACACCTCCTTTTGGATGACGGTCTGTTTAAAATCCGATGGCGGCGCCGTCGCCGAATTCGCCCAGGGCGGCCTCGCGCTCCACGCTGCCCTGCATGGTGCCGTCGGGCATATACATGATGCCGGAGGGCAGGCCGATGAGCGCCACAGCGTTGATGTCGTCCAGCCCCTCATGGCCCAGTGCTTCCAGCCCGGCAAGGATCTCGTCCGACAGCTCCTTGCTGTAGTTGAAGCTGGTGCTGGTGGCTGCGATGCGGGGGCTGTTCAGCGCCTCCTCGATGTTCATGCCGTAATCGATCACATTGATGATGCATTGGGTGACCGAGGGGAAGATCTGCACGCCGCCGGGGGAGCCCAGGGTCATAAAGGGCTTGCCCTCGGGGTCCAGCACCACGGTGGGGCTCATGCTGGAGAGAGGCGCCTTGCCCGGCTCCAGCGAGTTGGAATAGCCCGAGCCCACCACAAAGTCACCGAGCTGGTTGTTCATAAAGAAGCCGTAGCCGGGCACATAGATGCGGCTGCCCCACACGCGATTGATGGTGTGGGTGATGGTGACCATATTGCCGGCCTTGTCCGCCACCGAAAAGGAGGTGGTGTTCTCGCTCTCGTTGTCGTAATCCCACGCGTTTCCAAAGGAATAACTGCCGGCGTGCTCCATGTCAATCTCAGCGGCCCGGGCGGCGGCGTATTCCTTGCTGGTCAGGCCTTTGACGGGCACGTCCACAAAGCGGATGTCCGCCATGAACTCGGCCCGGTCGGCCCAGACGATCTTCTGCACCTCCGCAAGCTGGTGCCAGCGCTCCACCGAGTCGTACTCCAGCACAGGAAGCTGTTCCAGGATGTTCAGCGCCTCGATGATGAAGGTGCCGCCGGAGGACGGAGAGGCCGCAGATGCCACGGTGTAGCCCCGGTAGGTGCCGATGGCCGGCTCCTCATACCAGGGCTCGTAGGCGGCCAGGTCCTCCATGGTCAGCAGGCCGCCCGCTGCCTGGGTGGCCTTGACCATGGCTTCTGCCACCGCGCCGGTGTAGAAGCCCTCGGGGCCCCGGTCGCGGATGATCTCCAGCGTGTTGGCCAGATACTCATTGCGGATCACATCGTTGACCTCGGGCACCATGCCGTCTTCGGTCAGGTAGATCTCGCTCAGCTCGGTGCTGGCGGCCATGATGTCGTAGAGATACAGGATGTACTCCCGCAGTTCGGGGGTGACGATGAAGCCCTCGCGGGCGATGTCGATGGCGGGCTGGATGACCTCGGCCCACTCCATGGTGCCGTAATCCTGCAGGGCCTGGTACAGGCCCGCGATCTCGCCGGGCACGCCGATGGCGAGGCCGCTGAACAGGTTGCGGTTGCCCACCACCGCGCCGGTCTCATCCTGCACCCACATATCCGCTGTCTGGAACATGGGCGCAGTCTCGCGGAAGCTCAAAAAGGTGGTCTCGCCGGTGGCGGCATCGTACCAGGTCATCAGGCCGCCGCCGGACACACCGCACATCTCGGGCATGGTCACGGTCAGGGCCAGTGCGGTGGCCACCGCTGCGTCAACGGCGTTGCCGCCCTGCTCCATGATCTGCACGCCGATGGCGGATGCCTCGTAGCGCAGGGAGGCGACCATGCCATTCTCGGCGGTGCCCAGGCGG
>JAFUQL010000184.1 GCA_017472375.1 Oscillospiraceae bacterium
ATTCCTTTGTTATAAGGAAAAGCCTGCCCACTATGTGAACATTCGAGTGCCGGGGGTGATGTGATGGCGAGCACGGTCCTGCCCAAAATGGGCGGCTGGGGGCCCCGCTTCCGCGTGAGCGGCGCCCTGTACGAATACGGCGCCCTGTATGATTCGGTCACGGGCGGGCAGCTCGTGCCGGCAAAGAGCAAAAGCACCTCGGGGTCTACGGCGTCCTCGAGAGCCCCCACCATCACCGAGGCGGCCTGCACCATCGTTGTGGACAACACAAAAGAGCTGACCGGCGGCCTTTCCGGCGGGATGGCCTACTTCCCCAGCAAGATCGACCTGACCAATTACGAAAAGGTCGTGGTGGAAGGCCTGTTCACAAAGGGCGGCGCGGACAACACACTGGTGGTCGCGTGCTGGGCGGGCATCCCCTCCTACTACATGAGTTCTGCGGCGGCTGTGTGCTATCTGGAACAGGGCACGTCTGGCGGCGTATACGATGGCGGCGGCGCTGTGAAGCGATACGGAACGATGGAGCTGGATGTGTCCGGCCTGACCGGCGAGTATTACCTGGGGTTTGGCCTGACCATGAGCTCGGTGATGATCGAGGCCATTTACCTTGAATGACGAACGGCCCGGTACAAACAAGAAAGGAGACCCCATGGCTAATCTGAAAGGCATCGACGTCTCCCGCTGGCAGGAGGCCATCGACTGGCCCGCCGTGGCTGCGGCGGGGGTGCAGTTCGCCATCCTGCGGGCGGGCTACGGCAAACACATCAAGCAGAAGGACCCCCGCTTCGAGGAGAATTACGCCGGGGCGCGGGCGGCGGGCATCCCGGTGGGGGCCTACTGGTACAGCTACGCCACCACCGTGGCCGAGGCCCGGCAGGAGGCCGCCGTCTGCCTGCAGGTGCTGGCCGGCCGCCCGCTGGACTGGCCCGTCTGGTTCGACCAGGAGTACGAGCCGGGCATCCTGGCGCTGACCAAGGCAAAGCGCACCGCCATCGTGCGGGCCTTCTGCGACGCGGTGGAGGCCGGCGGCTACCGCTGCGGCCTGTACGCATCCACCGACTGGCTGGAGAATAAGCTGAACCGTGAGAGCCTGCACGGGCTGGAGATCTGGTGCGCCCAGTACGGGCCCCGCTGCACCTGCACCATGGACTGGGGCATCTGGCAGTACTCCAGCCGGGGGCGGGTCAGCGGCATCCGGGGCAACGTGGACCTGGACGAGGCCGTGAAGGACTACGCCCTGCCCGCGGCCCCGGCGGTGGCGCTGCGCAGCTTCACGGTGGGGCCCATGAGCCCCGGCGACGTGGCCGCCCTGCAGCAGTGGGCACAGGCGCTGGCGCTGCCCTGCCGGGAGGCCGGCGCATGACGGTGGAGCTGAGCCTGCTGCTGGGGCTGGTGGGCGGCTTTGTGGGGCTGGCCGGCTGGCTGGGCACCCGGGACAAGCAGGTGATCGGGGATGCGGAGTGGCGCGGCACGGTCAACGCCAAGCTGGACAGCATCCTCGCCGTGAAGGGCGAGGTGGCCCGGCTGGAGAACCAGGTGCAGGCCCACGGCGAGCGCATCACCGCGGTGGAGGAGAGCGCCAAACAGGCGCACAAACGCATCGACGGTCTGGAACGGGCCGAGTAAGGAGGGCAGAATGGAACAATGGATGGGCACCACCGGCGTGATGGCGATCACGGCGGTGGCGTATCTGGCGGGCGAGGCGGCCAAGCTGACCCCGCTGGCGAACCGGTACATCCCGGTGCTGTGCATGGCGGTGGGGGGCCTGCTGGGCATCCCGGCCATGCACCTGCTGGCCGATTACCCCGCCGCCGACCCGCTGACTGCGGTGGCGGTGGGCATCGTCAGCGGCTGGGCGGCCACCGGCCTGCACCAGACCCTGAAGCAGATGACCGGCGGAGAGGAGGGCTGACCATGCCGCGCAAATACAACAGCCTGCTGGGCTATGTACAGCAGGGCGCAGCCCAGGGCCTGGGCAGCCTGTACACCGCCGCGGGCCGGGTGCAGACGGGCACCGCG
>JAFUQL010000185.1 GCA_017472375.1 Oscillospiraceae bacterium
ACGTGGCGTAGGGTTCTACTTCCGTAATGTGACAGAAATCTTATTGTTTGGGATTCGCGGTGGTAGCAACAGAACCCTTGCGCCGGCAAGATCGCAGGTTAATCTGATTCGCTCACAAAAACGAGAACATTCCCGGAAACCTGATGAGATCATTCCGATTATCGAAAAGTGCTCTCCGGGGCCATTTTTTGAGTTGTTCGCACGAGGTGATCGTGCGGGCTGGGATATGTGGGGGAATCAAGCGACCGCAGATTATGAGCCTACATGGAGCACTTACAGCAATCACACAACTCGACAAGATTTTGGTTAAGAAAGTAAGGAGCAAAGGATGCAGCAATATCTGGAAGCCGGCAAGATCGTGACCACCCACGGCGTGATGGGTGAGATGAAGATGGAGCTGTGGTGCGACAGTGTGCAGTTTCTGGCCGCCTGCAAGCGGGTGTACCTGAGCGCGCAGGGCGGCAAGGCTCTGCGGCTGACGAGCGTGCGCCCCCAGAAGGGCATGGCGCTGGTGAAGCTGGAGGGCGTGGAAGGCATGGACGCGGCCCGCGCCATGGTGGGCAAGGTGCTGTACATCGACCGGGCGGATGTAAAACTGCCCAAGGGCGCGTTCTTCATTCAGGACCTGCTGGGCTGTGCGGTGAAGGATGCGGACACCGGCCGGGTGTACGGCACTGTTACCGATGTGACCCACCCCGGTGCGCAGGACATCTACACCGTGACCGACGCCGCCGGAAACAACTGGCAGATCCCTGCGGTGCCCCAGTTCGTGAAGGAGAAGGACATCGAGGGCCGCTGTGTGCTGGTCACCCCCATTCCCGGCCTGTTCGGTGAGGCGGAAAGCGGGGATGCGGAATGATGCGCGTTGACATTGCGACCCTGTTCCCGGAGATGTGCGATGCATTCCTGCATGAGAGCATCATCGGCCGCGCCGCGAAGAAGGGGTACATCGAGACCCACTGCCATCAGATCCGTGATTATACGCTGAACCGTCAGAAACAGGTGGACGACTACCCCTACGGCGGCGGCTGCGGCATGGTGATGAATGCTCAGCCCATCTACGACTGCTGCATGGACATCATCCGCCAGGTGGAGGAGCAGGGCCGCCCCCGGCCCCACATCGTGTTCATGACCGCGGCGGGCCAGCGCTACAGCGAGGAACACGCCAAGCGGCTGGCGCAGTACGACAGCCTGCTGCTGGTGTGCGGCCACTACGAGGGCATGGACGAGCGGGTGATCGAAGCGCTGGCCGATGAGGAGATCAGCATCGGCGACTATGTGCTCACCGGCGGTGAGCTGGCCAGCCTGGTGGTGGCCGACAGCGTGCTGCGCCTGCAGCCCGGCGTGCTGGCCGAGGCCCGGGGCTACGAGGACGAGAGCCACTGGAATTGCCTGCTGGAGTACCCCCAGTACACCCGCCCCGAGGTGTGGGAGGGCCGCCCGGTGCCTCCGGTGCTGCTCAGCGGCCATCACGGCAACATCGACAAATGGCGCGCCGAGCAGAGCGTGCAGCGCACCAAGCTTCGCCGCCCTGACCTGTATGCCCGGTGGATCGCGGGGCAGGATAAGAAGGACGGAAAGGGCTGAATGCCCCGGCGATTTGCACAAAATGCCTGTGCTGGGTGTGCGCCGGCCGGCTGCAGTGCGATACGGACACAGCCGAATGTGCCCATCGGGCGGACATTGCTGCAACAAAATTTGCTTCGGTGGAACGGATGTTGAAAACTCTTGGCCAAAATGCAGAGAACATCCCCGAAATACTGGTGGATTTATACAAAGAACACAGTTGGCTAAACCAAGGTTTGGCAGAACTTACAAATTTGCGAAAATCCTCTGTACAACGGTCAAACGATGCGCTAAAATAGCATTAAACCCCATATCGAATCTACAATTGATTTAAGAGTAGGAGCGTAGGAACATGTTTGTGAAAGAAGTTACCGTTGAGAATCAGGTGGGCCTGCATGCCCGTCCTGCTACTTTCTTCATCCAGAAGGCCAATGAGTACAAGGCCTCCATCTGGGTCGAGAAGGAGGAGCGCCGTGTGAACGCCAAGAGCCTGCTGGGTGTCCTGTCCCTGGGCATCGTGGGCGGTACCACCATCCGCATCATCGCCGACGGCGTTGACGAGCAGGCTGCCGTGGACGGTCTGGTCAAGCTGGTCAACAGCGGCTTTGCGGAGTAATTTCCTTTGCATCGAGATCCTTGAGCATACAGGGGGCGGAGCGATCCGCCCTCTTTTTTGTCTATACTGAAGTGGGAGGTGCGCGGTTTTGACCAAGGCGGAGCTTTACGAAAAGGCGAAAATGCTTCCTTTATTACCTGGCGTATATATTATCCGGGACAAAAAGGACCAGATCATCTACATTGGCAAGGCCAAGCGCCTGCGCACCCGGGTCAGCCAGTATTTCCGTGAGGGCGTGCCCCACGACAACAAGGTCACCCAGATGATCGCTCATGCATATCAGTTCGATGTGATCGTCTGCCAGAGCGAGTTTGAGGCACTGGTGCTGGAGGCCAGCCAGATCAAGGCCCATACCCCCAAGTACAACATCCTGCTGAAGGACGACAAGGGTTACAGCTATGTGCGGGTGACCCGGGAGGAGTGGCCCCGCATCAGCGCGGTGCTGCAGAAAGAGGAGGATGGCGCGGAGTACATCGGCCCCTACACCTCCAGCTTCGCGGTGCGCGAGATGGTGGAGACTGCCCAGAATGTGTTCCGCCTGCCCCGCTGCAGCCGGCAGTTCCCCCGGGACATCGGAAAGGCACGCCCCTGCCTGAACGCCCACATCGGCAAGTGCATGGCGGTGTGCAGCGGCCGCATCAGGCAGGAGGACTACCGGCAGGCGGTGGATGGGGCGCTGCGGCTCATCCGCCGGGGCAAGAAGGACATTGTGAAGAACCTGGAGCAGCAGATGACCGACGCCGCCGAGCGGCTGGACTTCGAGCGTGCGGCCCTCATCCGTGACCAGATCGCCGCCATCACCAAGGTGGCCGCCGGCCAGAAGGTGGTGGTGGGCGAGGACACCCAGATGGATGTGATCGCCCTTGCGGGCACCAGCCACGCGGTGTGTGCCGCGGTGCTGCGCTACCGGGATGGGCGGCTCACCGACAAGCGGGAGTTTCTGTTCCACGACACTGCCGATCTGGAGGAGGTGCGGGAGCAGTTTTTGGCCCAGTATTATCTGGGCGGCGAGGAGGTGCCCCGCACGGTGGCGGTGGATGCCCTGCCCGAGGACGCCGAGGCTCTGAACCGGGCGCTGAACGAAGTCCGGGGCAGCAATGTGCATCTGTATGTGCCCCAGCGGGGCGACGTGAAAAAGCTGGTGGAGATGGCCTACACCAACGGCGTGGAGCGGCTTGCCCGGGAGAGCGGCCGCTATGCCCGTGAGGAGAAGCTGCTGGAAGAGCTGGCCCAGCTTCTGGGCATGAGCAAGGCCCCGGCGGTCATTGAGAGTTACGACATCTCCAACTGGGGCGACGGGACCTCGGTGTGCGGCATGGTGGTGTTTGAGAACGGCAAGCCCAAGCGGGCAGGATACCGCCGCTTCAAGATGCGCACTGTGGCCGGCACTGACGACTACGCCAGCATGGCTGAGGCGTTGAGCCGCCGCGCCGGGGAATACGAGGACGGCGCCGCCGGTCAGTTCGGAGTCCTGCCGGATCTGATCCTGCTGGACGGCGGCCGGGGACAGGTCACCGCCGTGCAGGGGGCGATCGCCGGCACCAAACTGGCCGAGGTGCCCCTGTTCGGTATGGTGAAGGACGACCACCACCGCACCCGCGCCATTGTCACCGGCGAGGGCCGCGAGATCGCCATCAACCTGAACCGGGGCGTGTTCACCTTTGTTACCGCCATTCAGGATGAGGTGCACCGGTTCGCCATCACCTACCAGCGCCAGCAGCAGAAGAAAAAGTCCTACGCCTCCACCCTCACCGAGGTGCCCGGCGTGGGCCCCGCTACAGCCAAGGCGCTCACCGCCCACTTCAAAACGGTGGCGGCAGTGCGGGCGGCCACCGTGGAAGAGCTGCAGCAGGTGAAGGGGGTCGGCCCCGCCGCGGCAAGGCGCATCTACGAGCATTTCAACGGGCCTGTACAGGGCGCTGCCCTTGACAAAGCCTGTGAAACCCATCATAATGAAGCAACGGACGGGCCGCAGTAAAGGCCCGCACATCAAGGAGGTACCGCCATGCGAGTGATTTCCGGCACGGCCCGGGGCACCAAGCTCACCGCTCTGCCAGGTGAGGATGTGACCCGCCCCACCATTGACCGGGTGAAAGAGGCCATGTTCAGCCCGCTGCAGTTCGTTCTGCCCGGCGCACGGGTGCTGGACCTGTTTGCGGGCAGCGGCCAGTTGGGCATTGAGGCCCTGTCCCGCGGGGCGGCCGCCTGCACCTTTATCGATGAGAGCCCCGAAGCGGCACAGGTGGTCATCCGCAACTGCAAGGCCGCCGGCGTATTCGACCGCAGCCGGGTGAGCATCGGCGAGGCGGTGCGCTTTCTGGCCAACACCAAAAACACCTTCCATGTGGTCCTGCTGGATCCCCCCTACAATCGGGGCACGCTGGAGAAGATCCTGCCCGCCGTGGCAAAGGTCACCGAGGAGGGCGGCACGGTGGTGTGCGAGAGCGAGGTGTCGGCCGTTCTGCCCGACGAGGTGGGCGGCCTTGTGAAGAAGAAACAGCACCGTTACGGCACCGTGCTGGTCACCCGATATCAGAAGGAGACCGCCGAGTAAGCCGCACGAACGAAACCATACAACGGACAAGACCGGAAAGGAGAACCAGCCATGACCGTGGATGAACTGTTGGACCTGATCGACGAAACTCTGGAGGAGGGCACCAGCGTGCCCTTCAGCGGCGGCAAGCGCATGGTGGACGTGGAAAAGATGCAGGAGATCCTGGATGAGATCCGCCTGAACCTGCCCACCGAGCTGCGCCAGGCTAAGGCCATCGTGAACGACCGGGCCGACATTGTGAACGGCGCCCGCAAGGAGGCCGAGGCCATCGTGGCCAAGGCCGAGGAGCGTGCCCGTGTTCTGGTGAGCGAGGAGAGCGTGGTGAAGGCTGCCCAGACCCGCGCCGCCGAGATCGTTTCCACCGCCCAGACCCAGGCCCGCGAGCTGCGCGCCAAGACCATCGAGTACTGCGACAATATGCTGCGCGCCACCTTTGAGCAGCTGACCCGCAGCGCCGCCGAGGTGAAGGGCGTGCGCGAGAACCTGCGCCAGGTCGGCCGCGGCTGAGCCTGCGCCAGGCAAACCTGAAACAGAAGCCCGCACCGGGAATTTCCCGGTGCGGGCTTTTTTGCGTTTTTTCGGGTGGGCAAAGGTGGGGCGCGGTGAAAAAGTTGCGCCCCGATTGGTGAAAAAAGTGGGGCTGATATTGCTTTTTGTGGGTAAACCTTTTATAATTTAACCTGTAATATACCCTAAAAGGGGTAAAAGTGGGGAATTTGAACCGACAAAGCCCCGCTCAGCACGAGAAAACGAGGGGAGGTGGGCCCAAAATGCTGATCGGCCGCTACGATTATGCGCTGGATGCAAAAAATCGGCTGAATTACCCGGCCCGCTTCCGCGCCGAGATGGGCGAGACCTTTGTGGTCACCTGCTGGCTGTCCGGCTGCCTGATCGCCTTCCCCTCCTCCAAGTGGGAGGACATGGCCGACCAGCTGGCCGCCTGCAACCTGGCCGATGCCCGTGCGCTGCAGCACAAGCTGTTCCCCAATGCCATTGAGGTCACCCCGGACAAGCAGGGCCGCATCCAGCTCAGCCCCACGCTGATGAAGCACGCCGGTTTGTCCAAGGATGTGACCGTGGTGGGCATGGGCCGCTACGCCGAGATCTGGGACACCGCCGCATGGGATGCCCACGAGGCCGCCGGGGATGACGGCGCTCTGGAGCAGGCCATCCGCCTGATGAACATTCGATAAGGAGGGGACAAGCTCATATGGAATTCAGTCACGTTCCCGTCCTTCTGCAGGAATGCTTGGACGGGCTCGCCATCAAGCCCGAGGGCACCTATCTGGACGGCACCGCCGGCGGCGGAGGCCACTCCAGTGAGATCGCCCGCCGGCTGACCACCGGCCATCTCTATTCGCTGGATCAGGACCCGGACGCCATCGCGGCCGCCGGGGCAAAGCTGGCCGGTCTGCCGGCCACCCTCATCCAGACCAACTTCCGCTATGCAAAGCAGGTGCTGGAGGAGCGGGGCATCCCCCCGCTGGACGGCGCGCTGCTGGACCTGGGCGTGTCCAGCCATCAGCTGGATGCAGTGGACCGGGGTTTCAGCTACCGGGCCGATGCCCCCCTTGATATGCGCATGAGCCAGAGCGGCCCCACCGCCGCCGACCTGGTGAACACCCTGGACCGGGAGGAATTGGCCCGCATCCTGCGGGAGTATGGTGAGGAGCCCTATGCCTGGGCCATCGCCGGCAAGATCGTTGCAGCCCGGGAGCAGCAGCCCATCGAGACCACCCTGCAGTTGGCGGACATCATCGCCAGCGCGCTGCCCCCGGCGGTGCGCCGTAAGGACAAGAACCCCAGCCGGCGCAGCTTCCAGGCGATACGCATTGCGGTCAACGGCGAGCTGGATGCCCTGAACGAGGGCCTCGACGGCATCTTTGACTGCCTTGCCCCCGGCGGGCGGTTCGCCATCATCACCTTCCACTCGCTGGAGGACCGGGCGGTGAAGAACCGCTTCCGCCAGTGGGCCACCGCCTGCACCTGTCCGCCGGAGTTCCCGGTGTGTGTGTGCGGCGGCAAGGCAAAGGCGAAGCTCATCACCCGCAAGCCCATCGAGGCCGCCAAGGCTGAGCTGGAGGAGAACCGCCGCAGCCGCAGCGCAAAGCTGCGGGTGATCGAGAAGCTGTGACCCAGTATTTGATTTTTTGAAACAGACAGGCCGTGCCGGGCGGAAGGGAGACCCGCTCGCCGGCGCTGTGAAGGATACCGCCCGTGCCGGGTGGAGAAGGGAGCGTGGACGCAGATGCAAGCCGCCTATGATTTGAATACCGCCCGAAAGGAACAGCAAAAAGCTCCCCGGCTGGAAGTGCGTCGCGGCAACGGCCGCCGAAAGGCCGCCGCCCTGCGCACGGCGGTGAAGCGCACTGTGGCAGGCGCCGTGATGCTGGTACTGGTCTGCGCTGTCATCTACAGCAACGTCCAGCTCACCGAGCTCACCGGCCAGATCCAGGAGCAGGAGGCTCTGCTGGTGAAGGCCAGCAGCTGGAACAGCTACCTGACCAGCGAGCTGGACAGCAAGACCAATATGCGCAACGTAGAGGAGATCGCCACCGGCCGCCTTGGCATGATCAAGGCGGATCCCAGCCAGATCACCTACATCACGCTGGATGAGGAGGGCACCATCGACCGCCCGGCCAGCGGCGTGCAGAAGCTGGTCGGTATGCTCCAGGCAGGCATCCTCAGCCTGATGGACCGCGTGGATCCCTGATCCGCGCGCTGACCCCCCCTACAAGGAGAACCCTCATGGCACAACAGCACAACACCCCCCGCCGCCGCTCGCCCGACGGCACTGTGACCCACCAGATGGTCCAGCGCACCTGGATCCTCTGGGCACTGATCCTGGTGGTGGGCATGGGTGTCCTCATCCTCCGGCTGGCCTACATCCAGTTGGCGGATCACGAAGATATGCAGACCCAAACCGCCTCGCAGCAGCTTCTGGACCAGTCCATCACCCCGCTGCGGGGCAATATTTATGATGCCACCGGCAGCGTGCTGGCAAAAAGCAGCGTGGTGTGGCGCATCACCATCGACCCCATGGAGCTGGCAAAAATGGACCGGCGCGACGAGGACGGCAACCTGGTGAATGAGCGGGTGGACCCCGCCACGGTGGCCGCCGACCTGGCTGCGATCCTGGGGGTGGACGAGCAGGAGCTGTACGAGAAGATCTCAGACAGCGACAGTCAGTATAAGATCCTGGCCCGGCAGGTGGACCAGCCGGTGCGCGAGCAGGTGGAGGAGTACGCCAAGTCCAAGAAAGCGGTGGACTCCGAGGGCAATGTGGTGGACGGTTACACCCGCAGCCGCCTGCCCATCAATGTGGAGCAGGACTCCCGCCGCGAATACCCTTACGGGAATTTCCTGTCGGTGGTGCTGGGCTTCTGCAATGTGGACGGCGAGGGTGCCTACGGGCTTGAGGCCCAGTACGAGGAGGTGCTGGCCGGCACGCCCGGGCGTACCATCACCCTGCGCAACCCGCTGGGCGACGAGTTGCCCAACGACGCAGCCACCACCTATCCGGCGGTGGACGGCAGCAGCCTGCATCTGACCATTGACGTGAACGTACAGGCCATCGCTGAAAAATATCTCAAAAATGCGGTGGAGAACCACAACATCCAGCAGCGTGCCATGGCCATCGTCATGGACGTGAACACCGGCGCCATCAAGGCCATGGCGGTGGAGGGCGGATTTGACCCCAACGACCCCTACACCATCTATGATGAGCAGCTCCGCAGCATTCTGGACCACGAGGGCTACCTCACTGCGGATCAGATGTACATCCTGCGCCGCCGGCTGGGAATGCAGCCCCGAAACACCACCCGCAAGGACGAGCTGACCGACATTCTGGCGGATGGCCTCATCGATGACACCGAGTACTCCACGGTGCAGGGCCTGATGCGCTACACCCAGTGGAAGAACAAGTGCCTGACCGAGCTGTACTATCCCGGTTCGGTGTTCAAGATCATCACCAGTGCCGCAGCGCTGGACAGCGGCCTTGCCACCCAGTACACCAGCTTCAACTGCTATGGTTCCCATCTGGTGGCCGACACCAGCTACGGCTGTGCCAGC
>JAFUQL010000186.1 GCA_017472375.1 Oscillospiraceae bacterium
ACCCTTGCCTGCCTGACCACCCAGCCCGGGGGGCAGCTCTACACCGGCAACTGGCTGGAGCGGGTGCCCGGCAAGAGTGGGCAGCCCATCTTTCCCCGGGCGGGCTTCTGCCTGGAGACCCAGCATTACCCCTGCGGACCCAACCGGCCGGCCTTCCCTGACTGCATCCTGCGCCCGGGCGGGGAGTACCGCCAGACCACCCAGTATCGATTCGGGACGCGGTGACGCCGCCCCGTTGCACCCTGTTTTTTGAATGAGGAGGAACCAGTATGGAACAGTTGATGGCTTTTCTGAAAGAGAACCCCACCTTCTACTTTGCCACCGTGGAGGGCTACATGCCCCGCGTGCGCCCCTTGGGCTTCGCCATGGAGTACAAGGGCCGCCTGTACTTCGCCATCGGCAAGCATAAGGCTGCCTACAAGCAGATCCTGGACAACACCAACATCGAGATCTGCACCGCCAACAAGAAGGGCGAGTGGATCCGCGTGCAGGGCACTGTGGACTTCGACAACAGCCCCGAGGCCAAGAAGAAGGCCTTCGAGGTGATGCCCCAGCTGGCCGACATGTACAACGCCGAGAGCGGCCTGGAGCTGGGCATGGTGTACATGGACCGCATCAGCGCGAAGCTGTTCAGCATGTCCGGCGCCGTGGTGGACCTGGAAGTGTGAGCGGCGGCTG
The DNA here is from genome assembly GCA_017472375.1 of Oscillospiraceae bacterium. Taxonomy (GTDB): domain Bacteria; phylum Bacillota; class Clostridia; order Oscillospirales; family Ruminococcaceae; genus SFJ001. The sequence goes on from JAFUQL010000186.1 coordinate 679, forward strand.
ACAATAACCAAATAAGAACGATCAAAGCGGAGAGTTGCCTGCGGGGCGGCTCTCCGCTTCTGCGCTTCGGCACGCTATGCTGACAACATTTGGGCAAAGTCCAAAATTTCACTTTTTAAACGCGTTGAAGGGTTGAATTTGCCGCAGTGATGTGGTATTCTATACAAGATAATAGCGAAATTCTCATTTTTGACGGCAAATTTCGCAATACCGCTTGCAAAAATTCGGAAATGCGTTAAGGCCCGCCCGCATCGTGGGCAGCGTCTTTTGTATAAAATTGACTTTCAACGCCCTTTTTGTTAAGATAAGGGCTGAAAAGTTGCGATTGCGGCAGCAGACCCCGGTGGCCGAAGAGGGCCCGGCGGGGCGGCGGGAGACAGGAGCCTGCCGGCTGTGGGATGGCCGCTGCGGCGTGGGCGCTTTGCACGCCCCGTGAGACCTTGTTGCCAATGGAGCTTGGGCCGATGCAGACCCATCCCGTTTAAGCTGATACGACACACACCAACGACAGAAAGTGAGCGAGGAAGATATGAGCAAGAAGAAGAATCTGATGGGCATGTTCGGCGGCAGCAGCAGCGAGCCCGTGGTCGAGGAGAAGGCCCCCGAGGTCGTGGATGAGCCTGTGGTCGAGGAGAAAGCCCCCGAGGTCAAGATCGAGCCCGTGGTCGAGGCTCCCAAGGCTGACGAGGCTGTGGGCGTCACCTACCTGGCTGCCGGCACCGTGCTGGAGGGCAAGCTGAGCGCCAAGGGCGATGTGGAGATCGACGGCGTGGTGAACGGCGATGTGACCGCCAAGGGCAAGGTCGTCATTCGCTCTGAGGTCACCGGCAACGTCACCGCGGCCAGCATGCAGCTGGTGGGCGGCAAGGTCACCGGCGATGTGCGCGCCACCGAGAGCGTCGTGCTGAGCAGCAACACCATCGTCACCGGCAACATTTACGCCGGTGATCTGCTGTGCTCCGGCAGCATCAAGGGCGATGTGGATGTGCAGGGCAACATGGCTCTGGACACCAACGCCATTGTGGAGGGCGACATCAGCACCGCCACCATGACCATGGCGCAGGGCGCGGTCATCAGCGGCGCCGTCACCATGAAGTCCAAGAAGTAAGCTTCTTCGGCACACCGGTGTACATACAGCAAACAGAAAGGGTGCAGCCCCACGGGGCTGCACCCTTTTTTGTTTTGCTGTTGTTTGCCGCATCACGCCGGGAGGATCAGTCCTCCTGCGCCATGGCTTCCTCGGTATCGTCGGCATCGTCGTCCACAACGAATTCGGGGTGGAACACGCCGTGCGAATCGTGGCTGCTGTGGTAGTGCTCATAGCCGGTGCCGTCCATATCGTGGTCATGCTGGTGGGCATGGGGATGGCCGAAGGTGGACACGAACAGGTACTTGCGCACGAAGAACAGGATCGCCACACTGATGATGACCACCAGGTTCTCGTAGGGAGAGGTCTTGTGGACCACCATCTCACGGGCCATGGTGAACATCAGGATCTCGATGACGGCGCCGGGCGAGTGCTTGCACAGCATCTTCAGCGCCTCAACGCCCAGGATGAGGGTGAACAGGTTCTCAAGGAAGGTGTGGAACACCTCGGTGTTTCCGTGCAGCTCCAGGCTGAACAGAGAGGGGATCATCTGCACGCCGCAGATGAGCAGGGCCACTGCCAGAATGGCGGAGAGCATGATCTCCAGATAGGTGGCACAGACGGACAGGAAATAGCGCAGCTTGCCGCGCAGTCGTACATTCAAGTCGGGTCACTCCTTTTGTTTGGGGCGGCCTTGCGGGCAGGCAGCGCCGTGTCAGTGTGCGGATGGATTTCCTATATTATACAACGCCGCCGCAATTTGGTAAAGGTCATTTTGGCGCATCTGCGCGTTTATTAGTTACGAAAGGGTGGCGACCCGGGTGCCGGGGAAGTAATGCGCCAGAATGTCAGCCCAGCTGGAGCCGGCCAGCGCCATGGCACTGGCGCCGTACTGGCTCAGGCCGACCCCGTGCCCGTAGCCCAGCGTGCTCAGCACAAACTGCTGTTCTTCGGCCTGCCACGCGATGGTAAAGCAAGCGCTGCGCAGCGACAGCACCCGCCGCAGCACCGTGCCGCGCACCGGATTGCCGGCCACCTGCTGGGTGTACACATACCCTGCATCGGTGTACTGCACCGCTCCAAACCACTCCGCCGGGTCTGCCGGGAGTGTCCAGTCCGGGAAAGCCACCGTGAGCAGATCCTCCATCTGGGTGCGGGTCAGGGTGAAGCTGACTGCACAGTCGGCAGCGGTGCGGTCGGCGGCAGAGTCCACCCCCTGCAGGTAGGGCAGGCTCTGGGTCCATACGTTCTGGCTGGCCTCGGTGCGGCCGCTGCTGATGGCGTGGTAGCAGGCCGCGGCCGGCTCGTCCCCGTAATACAGCACCTGATCCAGCACTTCATCCACCAGCGCCCCCAGCCGGGCTATGTTCTCCGCATAGGCTTCGCCCCAATAGCTGCGCAGCACCTCGTCGGTCATAAAGCCCTCCCGGCGGGCAGGGTCGGCGGAGAGAAATGCCCCGGAGAGCGTTTCACGGTCGGCGTGCTGCTTCTGGTACAGGGCATAGCTGTGGCTGGCCACCGCCTGTGCCTTCAGGGCTTCGTCCGGCCAGGTGACGGGCATTTCACTGGCCACCGACCCAAGCACATAGTCCCGCACCGGGACGGTCAGCACCTCGCCGGTGCCGGTGTCCAGCACCAGAAAGGTCTCGTCTGCGGCGGTGGGCTGCGATGGGGCAGCGGTGGATGCCGGCCCGGATCCGTCCGCTTGGTCGGGGGCCGCAGTGGCCCCGGCAGACGGAACTGCAGCGGCGGTGGGCTCTTCCGCCGGCGGTACGGCCATAGAGAGCATGGGGATCGCACAGCTCAGCAGGGCAAATACCGCCAGCGGCGCCAGGGGATTTCGCATGGACATCCTCCTTTCGGTCGACACAGGCGGCTTGCAATTTGCCTGTGACCACGGTACAATGTTAAATTAGGAAAATACCGGCCGACCCGGGTGGCGGAACATCTTGTCCACCCGGCGGCCCTGCTCAATGTATATGCGCCCGGCCCCGCACAAAGTACCGGGGCGGCGCACCGGGACGGAGACTGTCACATGAAACGTTTCGCAGCAATGCTATCCCTGCTCGTTCCCGTCGCGGCCGGCGTGGCCCGCTGGCTGGACCTGGTGAATTTTACCGATCTGGAGACCGGTTTCAGCACCCTGTGGCCGGTGTGGTACCGCTATGCCTGCCTGGGCCTGGTGCTGGCCCTGGGCCGGCTGGCCAGCCGGCTGGCAGCCCGCTGCCCTGAGACTCTGCTTCGGCGCAGCCGCTGCCTTGGGCTGCTGTGCGTGATCACCGGCGGCGCATACGCCCTGTTCACCGGGGTGAAGCTGGTGCTTCTGCGGGAGACCGAGGACCTTGCCACGCTGGAAGGTGCGGTGACGGTGCTGTATCTGCTCACGGCGCTGTGGCTGCTTTTGCTGGGTGTGTCCCGGCTGAGCGGCTACACCGGTGCGCCCAGCGCCAGCGCGTGGGTCGGTGTGCTGGGCACGGCGGCCTTCTTCCTGCTGACGGTGTACCGCTTCAGCGATATGCCCACCGGCATCGTGCGGGTGGCCCCCACGGTGGAGGTGTTCAGTGCCCTGGCAGCGCTGCTGCTGATGCAGGGCGCGGTAAAGGCGTTCTACCTGCCCCACAGCGGGGCAGGGCGGGGGCTGTTTTTCCGCGGGTATGCGGCCTTTGCCCTCTGCACCTGCCTGGAGCTGCCCCAGAGCCTGTGCCTGTATCTGGCAGGCCAGGCCGACCGAATGAAGCTGGCCGAGAGCATGGCGCTGGGGCTGGTGGGCCTGATCGGCCTGGGCTGCTGTCTGCTGGCGGTGTGCGCCGAGCAGACCCCTGCGGCGGAGACGGAATAACAAACGCCGCCGATTTTTTGGAAGATACAAACAGATCCGCCCCGCAGCGTTCGGCTGCGGGGCGGATCCTTTTGTCTGTTGTTCAGGTCTGCGGGCATGTCGGCCGCAGACGGAAAAATCTTAAATTTTATGGTCTCATATTACCATATTTTCGTCATTTTTTCAAGACTTGTCTTTTGGTGAGAGCGGGTGTATGAAAGAGAAAGGAAACAGCAGAAAGGAGCGATGTTTATGGAACGAGCCATATGCGGTGCGGACTGCGGAGCCTGCTCTCTGCGGGCAGACTGCCGGGGCTGTGCCCGGTCGGGAGGGAAGCCCTTTGGAGTGCCCTGTTTTATCGAGCAATACATCCGGGTCGGCGGGCGGGAGGCCTACGAGCGGTTCAAACAGGAACTGATCCGGGAACTCAACGGGCTGCAGATCCCGGGGATGCCGCCGGTGCAGGAACTGCATGAGATGGTGGGAAGCTTTGTGAACCTGAAATACCCCCTTGCCGGCGGTGGGGCGGTGCGCTTTCTGGATGACTGCGGCCTGTACCTTGCTGCCCAGTTGGAGTGTGAGTTCGGCGGCGAGCGATGCTTCGGCGTCGTGGCCTGCATGGAGTTCCTGCTGGTCTGCACCTACGGCGCAGGCGGCAGTGATCCCGAGCTGGTGCTGTATAAAAAGAGATGAGCATGGAGACCGCCCGGCCGCTTGAGGCCGGGCGGTCTCTGTATCCGCGGTGGTCAGTCCCACACGCCGAATTCCCACAAGAGCCCTGCGCCCAGCCCGTACCGGCCCGGCGGGTCAGGGGCGGGGAGAGGGGCGGTGTGCGCACTCAGCGGCAGGCTCAGGGCGGCATAGACCCGGCCGCCGCCTGCGCCCACCAGAAAGCTCCCGCCGGTGCGGCAGGCCAGTGCGCGGCCCAGCCGCTGCCCCAGCCGG
>JAFUQL010000020.1 GCA_017472375.1 Oscillospiraceae bacterium
GGATGAGGGAAGTCCGCGGCAGCTTTACGTTAGATTGCCATTCCGTCCCTCATCAGTCACGCTGACGCGTGCCAGCTTCCCCCGGAGGGGGAAGCCAATACCGTGGCGGCAAAAGGCTCCCTTGTGCAAAGGCGCCCGAAGGGTGTGCAGTGGCTGAGCTGTCACGCGAAGCGTGACTGAGGGATTGTACCTCTGCAGTGACCTTTATAAAAAACATAAAGAAGCCGACAAACCCCAATTTGCCTGAATCATCCCCTCCATCGAAACACACTTCCAAAAGCGAGTTCCGTATTCTGTCACGCAGCCCTACGCCCTCCCCTTTTCCACATCCTCACCCGGAAAACCCAACAAAAAATCTCCCCGGTTTTCGGCAGACCCGCCAAAATCCCGGGGAGGTTTTTCACATTTGGGCCAGTTTTAGTGGAAAACCCGCTTTGCTCAGTCCACGCCCGCCAGCGCGCGCACCACCGCGCCCGCCAGCATCAGACCGGCGGCGCCGGGCACAAAGCTGACGCTGCCGGGCACCGTTTTCTTGGGCGCGCCGGGGCGCTCGCCACCGTCGGCGGTGCCTGCGGGGGGCTTCACCGCCCCCTTTGCGGGGATGGGCGGCTCGGTGGAGTACACCACCTGCACGTCCGCCAGCTTCCGTTTGCGGCACTCCTGCCGCATGACCCGTGCCAGCGGGCAGCCGCTTGTCTTGGACAACATGGTCAGCTCCAGCTTCTCGGGGTGCAGCTTGTTGCCGGTGCCCATGCTGCTGATGACCGGCACCCCTGCCGCCTGCGCCCGCCGGATGATCTCCAGCTTGGCGGTCACCGTGTCGATGGCGTCCACGATGTAGTCGTACCGCTCTGCCCCGTCAAAGGGCAGCCGGTCGGCGGTGTCAGGCATATAGAACATGGGCACCACCGTCACGCGGCAGGCCGGGTCGATGTCCCGGATGCGCTCGGCGGCCACCTGCGCCTTGTTTTTGCCCACCGTGCTGCGCAGGGCCACAAGCTGACGGTTCAGGTTGGTCTCGCTCACCGTGTCATCGTCCACCAGCGTCAGCGCGCCCACACCCGCCCGGGCCAGCGCCTCGGCGGTATAGCTGCCCACACCGCCCAGACCGAACAGCAGCACATGGGCGTTCTTCAGCCGCTCCACCCCATCGCTGCCCAGCAGCAGGGCGGTGCGCTCATGCATCTTTTCCATGGGGCCTCCTCACCGCTCGAACTGGGTGGAGAGCAGGGTGCTCCACACCTCGCCGGGCTCCAGCACCGCGGCGGCGGCCCGGTCACCCCAGTCCTGGCTGCCGCCCTCCACGCCGGGCAGGCTGTGCCAGGGCTCGATGCACACGAAGGGGATCTTCTCCAGCTTGGCGCTGGCGCTCCAGATCAGCACATAGGGGTAGCCGGCGATGTCGCAGGTGATGCTGCGGCCGGTGTCCTTCTCCACGATGCCCAGGGTGGAGGCGGTCAGGTTGGTCATGCAGAAGCTGTCGTTGTCGAACAGCCGGTCGTGCAGGGGGATGGTGTCGGTGTTGGTCGCCAGATAATAGCACCTGCCACTCACAAGGCCGTTCGGGCGGCAGTCCACACACAGGGGACTCTGCTTGGTGTCAAAGCGGAACTCATAGTCTCCGGTGTCGTGCTTGTCATCAAAGGGGATGGCAAAAGCCGGGTGGTAGCCGAAACCGAAGGGCATGGCCGCCGCGCCGGTGTTCTCCACCTCCACGACATGCCGCAGGGTGGTGCCCTCCAGCCGGTAGGTGGAGCGCAGGGCAAAGTCAAAGGGGAACCGATCGGCGGTGTCGGGGCCGCTGCGCAGCTCGAACACCAGCTCCTGTCCCTCCTGCCGCAGCAGGGTGTGTTCCAGATCACGGGCGAAGCCGTGCTGGCCGCCGGGGTAGGTGCGGCCCTCCCAGGTGAAGGCCCCGCCGGTGAGCTTGCCCGTCCACGGGAACAGGATGGGCGCGTGGCGGCCCCACACAGCCTTGTCGCCCCGCCACAGCATCTCCTCGCCGGCGGCGTTCTTCAGGCTGACCGCCTCGGCGCCGTGGGTGGACACGGTGAGGGTCAGCGCTTCGTTTCGGATCGTGTATTCCATGCAGAACTGCCTCCTTCAAGGGCCGCCCGGAGGGCAGCCCGTTCTGTTCTGAGCTTTGTTTCTGAGGCTATTATACCCCGCAGATAGCCCCCTGCGCAAGGCGGGGCGGCCGGGCGCAAAAAAGCAGGGCGCGGAACTTTGGAAGTCCCGCGCCCTGCATGGGTCATTGGATCAAAATTCGCCCGCCCCGGAGCGATCTCAGCGCTCCGGCGTCACTTCGCTGCGCCGCTGCAGCCGCTGCAGTTTCCGCTGCAGCCGCCCTGCACCGAGCAGCCAATGCACTTGACGGTGCCGCTCTTCTTGGCCTTGTACACATACCGCGCAGAGGGCACGAGGATGGCCAGAAGGACCAGAATGAGAATGAGATCGATCATAGGCGATGCTCCTTTCGAGTGCTTACTTCTTGCCGTTCAGGGCGTACTCAGCCTGCAGGCTCTTGTCGGCCTTGCGGATCAGGTACACGATGAAAGCCACGATGGCGACCACCACGATCAGGCCGGGCACAAAGCCGGTGCCCACGCCGCCGGTGGTGACCAGGGTGCCGATCTGGTAGACCAGGAAGGCCACCACATAGCCGGTGGCGAACTGCAGGCCGATGCCGCCGGCCAGCCACTTCTTGTCCTTGATCTCAGAGTTCATGGCGCCCATGGCAGCGAAGCAGGGAGGGGTGAACAGGTTGAACATCAGGTAGGCCAGAGCGGCGACCTGAGTCAGGCCAAAGACAGCCGCGACCTCCTCGGCGCCGCC
>JAFUQL010000187.1 GCA_017472375.1 Oscillospiraceae bacterium
ACGTGCGAACCTGCCATTGGTGGTCTGCTCCATGGACAGCACTCTGCTGGCCAACCACGGCCGCATCCTGGGGTGCGACGACCAGACCATTCGGCTGTACTGTGCCATGGGCGGCCGGTTTTCGGTGTTTACCCGCCGCACGCCTCAGGGGATGCGGAATGTATTTCCGGAATATGGCCGGCTTGCAGCCTCGGTCTGCTGCGGCGGAAGCGTGATCCTTTCGCCGGAGGAGGGGACACTGTACTATGCAGCTCAGCTGGAGGAGGCGCCCGCAAGGGCTGCTGTACGGGATGCACTGCAGGAATTTCCGGAGATCTCCGCGCAGATCCTGCACCCAAACGGCAAGGTTTACGCGCCAAGATGCAACCGATATCTCCACGCCCACTTGCGTGAAGAAGCGATTAGCTGTATAATGACAGAGTTAGAGGATATTCCTGCGCCTTGGGTCCAGGTGAGCTTTTACGGCAACGCCATGGCCATTGGGCGGTTGGACAAGTACCTCAACGAGCGCGGCTATCTTGGCTGCAGCCTGCACAGCCCCAATGCGGTCTGTCTGGAGCTGAGCCAGGAGGGCGTTGCCCCGGAGGATGCGTTTCTGCAGTTGTGTGCCATTGAAAAGGTACAGCCGCAGGACGTGGTCTTTATCGCGGGCGGCTATGAGGATCTGTCTGTGATGGCACAGGCCGGGCAGACAGTGACCGTGGCGGATGCGCCGGCTGAGGTGCGGCTGACCGCCGATCGTGTGCTGTGTGCGGCACGGGACGGCGGCGTGGGGGAATACCTCTATGAACTGCTGAAATAATACCTTGATTAGCAATCAAAATTTACGATCAGGAGTTGGAATCTATGGACACGATGAAGAATTTGCAGCTTCAGCGCATCGCTTGCCACGTCCGCCAGGGCGTGGTCGAGGGGGTTTTCCACGCAAAGTCCGGTCATCCGGGCGGCTCCCTCTCTATTGCTGATACCCTGACCTATCTGTACTATGCCCAGATGAAGGTCGATCCTGCCAACCCCCAGTGGGAGGATCGGGATCGTCTGGTTCTGTCCAAGGGTCACTGCTGCCCCGCGCTGTACTCTGTGCTGGCGGAGAAAGGCTATTTCGACAAGGCTGAGCTGCAGAAGCTGCGCCACATCGGGGCCATGCTGCAGGGTCATCCCGATATGAAGGGTATCCCCGGTGTGGATATGAGCTCCGGTTCTCTGGGCCAGGGCATCTCTGCCGCCTGCGGCATCGCGCTGGCCGGCAAGCTGAAGAAGGCGGACTGGAACGTCTACGCCATTCTGGGCGACGGTGAGATCGAGGAGGGCCAGGTTTGGGAGGCCGCCATGTTCGCGGCTCACAACAAGCTGGACAACCTGATCGCGGTTGTGGACAACAACAACCTGCAGATCGACGGCCGCGTGTCGGATGTGTGTTCTGTGTATCCCATCGACGAGAAGTTCCGCGCGTTCGGCTGGGAGGTATTCCTGGCGGATGCCCATGATTTCGACAGCCTGGAGGCTGCCTTTACCGCTGCCGCTGCCGTCAAGGGCAAGCCTGCGGTCGTGATCCAGAAGTCCATCAAGGGCAAGGGTGTTTCCTTTATGGAGGACAAGGCCGGCTGGCACGGCAAGGCCCCCAACAAGGAGCAGTACGAGCAGGCGATGGCAGAACTGAAGGCGGCCGAAGCCGCGATGGAGGGCTGAAGATGTCTGAAGTGAAGAAGATCGCAACCCGCGAGAGCTACGGCCGCACTCTGGCCGAACTGGGTGCTGTGAACGACCGCATCGTGGTGCTGGATGCCGATCTGGCCGAGTCCACCAAGACCGCCATGTTCCAGGAGAAGTTCCCGGACCGCCATTTTGACTGCGGTATTGCCGAAGCCAACATGATGAGCATCGCCGCCGGCCTGGCGGCTGCCGGCATGATCCCCTTTGCCTCCAGCTTTGCTATGTTTGCGGCTGGCCGTGCCTATGAGCAGATCCGCAACTCCATTGGTTACCCCCACCTGAACGTGAAGGTCTGCGCTTCTCACGCGGGCATCTCCGTGGGTGAGGACGGTGCGACCCATCAGTGCATCGAGGATCTGTCTCTGATGCGCAACATTCCCGGCATGGTGGTGCTGAACCCCGCTGACGACACCGAGACCGCTCTGGCCGTGCGTGCTGCTGCCGAGTATGTGGGCCCTGTGTATATGCGCCTTGGCCGTCTGGCTGTGCCTGTCATCAACGATCCCGAGACCTACAAGTTTGAGATCGGCAAGGCTGTCACCCTGCGTGAAGGCACCGATGCCACCATCTGCGCCACCGGCCTGATGGTCGCCCGTGCCGTTGAGGCTGCCAAGATGCTGGAGGCCGAGGGCATCAATGTGCGTGTGCTGAACATCCACACCATCAAGCCCATGGATGCAGAGGCCATTTGCAAGGCTGCTGCTGAGACCGGTGCCATTGTCACCGCCGAGGAGCACAGCGTCATCGGCGGCCTGTACAGCGCCGTGTGCGAGAGCCTGCTGGCCAATGGTGCCGCCTGCAAGGTGCTGCCTGTGGCGGTTATGGATGAGTTCGGCCAGTCCGGCCCTGCCGAGGCACTGCTGTCCCTGTACGGTCTGACCGCTGAGCGCATCGCTGAGC
>JAFUQL010000021.1 GCA_017472375.1 Oscillospiraceae bacterium
AGCAGCAGCGCGATCATGGGGAACTTCTTCATGGAGCGTCACCTCCTGCAAGTTCAAGTTTGCTTTTATTATACCGATCTTTGCTGAAAATGCAATTTCAAAGGGGTACCATTCATACAAATGCTTTCGCCGGAAAATGCGCCGCAGCCACCCCGAAACGCCGCATCCTGTTCCGAGGGACGAGCGCCCGGGTTCAACCGTCACGCTTGACGAAATGGCGGCGGGGGCGTATGCTGAAAGAACACTTTACCGGCAAACAGTGCCGACGGAGGAGACCGATTTGAACGAGCGCAGACCCGACCATGTATACGGAGTGCTTCTGCTGGGATTGATGGGCATTGGCCTGTCCGGCATTTTTGTGCGGTATTCCGGCGCACCCAGCCTGTTCACCGCCACATGGCGGCTGGGATTCACGGTGCTGATCATGGCGGGGATGTTCACCCTGCGGCGGGGCTGGGGCGAGCTGCGCGGGCTAAAACCGGCGCAGGCGGCCTGGTGTGCCCTGTCCGGCATATGCCTTGCGCTGCACTTCACCTTCTGGTTTGAGAGCCTGCGCTACACCACCGTGGCCGCCAGCACTGTGCTGGTCTGCACTGAGGTGCTGTTCGTGGCGGTGGGGGACGTGCTGTTCTGCAAAGGGCGGATGTCCGCCGGGTGCTGGGCGGCCATCGGAATCTCGCTGGTGGGCAGCGCGGTCATCGCGCTGGGAGACGGTGCGCTGGGCGGCAGTCTGGAGGGCGCTCTGTACGGGGACGCGCTGGCGCTGGCGGCGGCCTTCTTTGTGGGCGCGTATACCCTCATCGGCCGGGTGCAGCGGGCCAGCCTTTCCACCAATACCTACACCTTTGTGGTGTACAGCTTCTGCCTGCTGACCCTGCTGGTCATGGACTTCGCCACCGGCACCCCGGTGGTGGGCCTGCCCCTGCGGGAGTTTCTGCCCCCGCTGGCGCTGGCGGTGTTCAGCACCCTGCTGGGCCACAGCCTGTTCAGCTACTGCCTGAAATACTTCCCGCCGGCCTATGTGTCCGCCGTGAAGCTGGCCGAGCCGGTCATCGCGGCCATCGTGGCGGTGCCCTGCTTCGGCGAGTGGCCCACTGCCGCCACCGTGGCAGGCGGTGCGCTCATCCTGCTCAGCCTGCTGTTCTACACCCGGCAGGAGGCTGCCCGCTGAGCCAAATTTTGTCCAAATGCCTGTGAACGCCCAAAACCGGTCGATCACGGGCGTTTTGTTGGCAAAAAATCCTTGATTTCTCCGATTTTTATTCACAGTTTTGCGGTACCATACTTCTGTGTGTGAAGAAGGAGCGAAGGAGGGATCGAACCAATGGACCAACCGCTGGTCAGCATCATTGTGCCGGTCTACAACGCGGCGAACCACATCGCCCGCTGTGTGGACAGCATCCGAAAACAGACCTACAAGAATCTTGAGATCCTCCTGCTGAACGACGGCAGCAGCGACGTGAGCCTGCAGGTGTGCCAGATGTACGCCAAGGTGGACGAGCGCATCCGGGTCATCAGCCGGGAGAATCAGGGCGTTTCGGCCACCCGCAACGAGGGCATTCGACTGGCGCGGGGGCGGTACCTGCAGTTTGCCGACAGCGACGACTACCTCGCCCCGGAAGCCACCGAGCTGCTGGTGGAGGCGGCGCAGGAGCACCAGGCCGACCTGGTCATCGCACCCTACTTCCGGGTGAAGCAGGTGAACCGGCTGGAGCTGGACGGCATCAACAAGAAGGAGACGGTGGAGCTGAACGGCTTTTTGGCCCCGGGCTTCTACGATAAGACCGAGTTCGCCGTGCATCTGATGGACCAGCCCGCCAGTTTTTTCTACGGTGTGATGTGGAACAAACTCTACCGCCGGGAGCTGGTGCTGGAACACGCCATCGCCTGCAGCGATGAGCTGGACTGGTGCGAGGATCTGCTGTTCAATCTGGAGTACATCCGCTATGCGGAGCGCTTCGCGGCGCTGAGCACCCCGGTGTACTACTACATCAAGAACCCCGACAGCCTGGTGTCCACCAAGATGCGGTTCCGCAATGCGGCCAGCATCATGGCCACCCGCGCCACCCTGTTCAGCTACTACAAAAAGCTCTACGAGGATCTGGGCCTGTACGAGGAGAACCGGGTGCAGATCCACAAGTACCTGGTGGCGGTGGCAGACGACGCCTGACCTCTGCATAAAGAACAAGAACGCCCCGCGGCGTGTATGCGTTTTTTGCGCACACACCGCGGGGCGTTCTGTTTTTTTGCTCAGTTCATGGAGTGGCTGCCCCACCCGGCAGAGGTGACCACCGTGCCGTCGGCCATGGCCCACAGCGCCTCCACCCCGTCCAGTGACTCCACCAGAGCCTGACCCTCCTCCAGGGACATGCAGAACAGGCCGGTGGACAGGCCGTCCGCAACACCGGAGTCGGTGCACAGCACCGACACAAGGTCGAAGTGACTGGCGGGCTGCAGGGTGGCGGGGTCGATCAGGTGGTGATAGCGCACCCCGTCCGCCTCGAAATACCGCTGATAATTGCCGCTGGTCACAAGGCTCGCGCCTTCGGGCAGATACAGTGCGCCCAGAAGTTCCTCGCCGCCCCAGGGGTTTTCCACGCCGCCGGTCCACAGGCTGCCGTCCGGTTTGTGGCCGATGGCCCGCAGGTTGCCGCCCACCCCGATGAGCGCACTGACCAGTCCCCGGGCTTCGGCGGCCTGTGCGGCCTGCTCCACTGCGTAGCCCTTGCCGATGCTGCCCACGTCCAGCCGCAGGGCGGGGTCGGCAAAAAAGACGGTCTGTGCCGCCTCGTCCAGGATCAGATCCTTCATGGCGCAGTGGGCGGCGGCCTCGGCCAGAGCGGCCTCGGCGGGGGGCGCGGCGGAGGCCGGGTCGGCCTCGGCGGCGGTACGGGCGTCGTGCCACAGGCGCAGCACCGCGCCCATGGCAGGGGCGGTGCGCCCGCCGGTCAGCCCATACATGGCATGGGCGTGCTGCAGCAGGGAAAAGAGCTCCGCGGGCACCTTCACCGGGCTGTCGGCTGCGGCGGCGTTCACGTCGCACAGATTGGTCAGCCCGTCGTAGTGGTTGTAAATGTCATAGAGCTGGTGATACCGCAGCAGATCCTCATGCAGCGCGGCCATCTGGGTGTTCCACTCCTCCTGGCTGGCGGCATAACCCTGCACCACCGTCACCGTGTCGAACACATCGAACCAGGCCACTGAATACTGTTTCCAGCCCTTCATAGCGGGATCGCCCCCGGTGGAACAGCCTGCAAGCCCACACAGGGCGAGGCACAGGGCCAGCAGGATACTGAGGATGCGGCGGAAATGGTTCATGGCGATGCTCCTTGCTGCGTTGAAAAAGAATGAAAAGCCCCGGCCCGAAAAGCAGGGCCGGGGCACAATTTCAGTTTACCGAAACGCTGGCATTTTCGCAAGCCTTGGTGACGGCTTTCACAAAATTTCGCACGCTCATGGCGGTACCGGTCAGCACGTCCGCATCGGTGGGGCGGCCCTCTTCATCGAGCTGCAGCTCCCGGATGTCCTCCACCGTGCGCCCGCGCAGCCAGCGGGCGAAGGCATCTGCCTGGGTGTGCCAGTCACCCACACCCATGGGGTGCGGAGCGGTCGCCGTTTCGCCGGCGCCTTCGCCCTCCTCTGTCAGGCCGGAAGCTGCGTCGGCGGCAAGGTCTCCGGCGTGATCGCTCATGGTGCTGTCGGTGCTGCCGCTGCGCCCGGCCATGCGGTCCTCATTCAGGGCGGCGTCGGCGGCGGTCTCGCTGCCCATGGTGTCATTCAGCACCGCATCCATGGTGAGGTCGGCGCCGTCCATCATGCCGCCGGTATAGCCGGCGCCCTGTGCATACTTGGAGGTCACACCGCTGGGCGGGGTGACGATGCCGTCATATCCCAGGGAGAAGCCGGTCTCCACCTCGTCCAGCCGGGCGCTGGTGATGCGGCCCTCCTCATCCACCGTTACGGCGGCACAGGTGATAAGAGAACGGGCGCTGCCGGACTGCTCTGCCGTGGCGGCGGTGCCCTCGGCGCTGCTTACGATGCCCAGGGCCAGCCGGTCGCCGGGCTGACCGCCCAGCACCACCGCGTTTTCACATGCCATCAGCACGCCCTCCAGATACTGAGATACGTCGATGGTGCAGCCGGATGCCAGGTCCGGGTCGGCGGGGGTACCGCCGGGGGCGGCGATGCCGGCTACCTGCTCCGGGGTCTTGCCCACCACATAGGCACAGAAGGCGTCGACCTGTTCATACCACTCCTTGCCGATGGAACTGGCCTCCTTCAGGCCATAGCCGGTGCCCATCTCCCGCTTGGTGGGGTACTGGGTGGCCTCGGTGAAACCCAGGCCGCCGCCCTCGGTAAAGGGCAGCTGCAGCTGAGCCGTGTCGATGGTGCATGCGGCGATGCGTCCCTCCTGGTCCAACACCACGGCGGTGACGGTCACGTCGGTCTGGCCGAAGCCGTCCTCCCCCTCAAAGGGGTCAGCGGCGATGACCTTGGCGGTCACGGACATACCGGTGCCTCCGGCGGCGTAGTCGGCCCCGCCGGAGGAGCTGCCGCTCATCGGGTCGGAGGAGCCGGAAGATGCCCCGCCCCGGCCGAAGCAGCCGGTGAACAGCAGGGCGGCGGCCAGTGCGGGCGCTAAAATACGGGGGATGTGTCGGTTGGTTTGCATGGGGATACTCCTTTCCTCGGAAGCGTTCGGTGTAAGGGGGCCGAAGCCATGGAAAGGAGAGGCGGCGGCTCAGAGGTCGCCCAGCGCCTGCCGCTCACGGGCAAGCTCGGTGAGCAGATCCCGGAAGGACCAGCTCAGGTTGGTGGGGGTGGCCACTGCCTTCAGGGGGATGCGCAGGCCCTGTGCCCGCAGGCCGGCCAGCAGAAGGTCGAGCTGGCCGTCCTTCAGGTTGGCCATGACCAGCGCGGGCAGTTCAGCAGGGGCCGTCTGGACCGCTGCGGCGGACATGGCTGGTGCGGCGCCGCTGCACAGTTGGATCAGGGTGCAGCCGGCCTGCGCCGGGCTGACCGGGCGCAGGGCCATACCGATGGGCGCGGCGGCCCGCTGCAGGGCCTGCCAGTCGGCCCCGGCGGGGTCGATGCCCCACACCAGACCCAGGGGCTGCGGGGCGGAACGGGAGATATGTGCTTTCATAAAAGACCTCCGGATACGGCGGCTGTGGATAGTATGGCCGCCGGGGATAGGGTTATTCTCTGCCTGGCTCCAGTATAACCCAAAAAGAGCCGCCGGTACAGGGGCAGCTGTACCGGCGGCCATGAGGGAAAGGAGGACGGGCACACATGCCCGGGTCTTGTTGTCAGTTGAGGGTCTTGCCGAAGAAGGTGAGCTGGGGCTTCAGCTGTTCCATCAGCGCATCGAAGGCGTCGGGGGTCAGGCTCTGGGCGCCGTCACACTTGGCGCGGGGCGGGTCGTTGTGGACTTCGATCATCAGGCCGTCCGCGCCCACGGCTACGGCGGCCTTGGCCAGCGGTTCCACCATCCACGCGATGCCCGCGGCGTGGCTGGGGTCGATGACCACCGGCAGATGGGTCATGCGCTTGAGCATGGGTACGGCAGAGATGTCCAGCGTGTTGCGCATGCTGGTCTCGAAGGTGCGGATGCCCCGCTCGCACAGGATGACCTGCTCGTTGCCCTCGGCCATGATGTACTCGGCGCTCATCACGAACTCCTCCAGGGTATTGGCGAGGCCACGCTTCAGCAGCACCGGCTTGTTCATGCGGCCCACCGCCTTCAGCAACTCGAAGTTCTGCATGTTCCGCGCGCCCACCTGGATGAGATCCACGTTCTCAAACAGGGGCAGATGCTCGGTGTTCATCACCTCGGTGACGATGGGGCTGCCCACCTGCTCGCGGGCGTGCTCCAGCAGGGTCAGGCCCTCAGCCCGCATGCCCTGGAAGCTGTAGGGGGAGGTTCGGGGCTTGAACGCGCCGCCCCGCAGAAGGCTGGAGCCGGCGGCCTTCACCCGGCGGGCCACCTCGGTGATCTGCTCGGGGCTCTCCACGCTGCAGGGGCCCGCGATGACCGCGAACTTGTCACCGCCGATGAGGGTATCGCCCACCTGCACCACCGTATCTTCGGGGTGGAATTTGCGGTTGGCCTTCTTGTAGGGCTCGGATACGCGGCGGCAGGCCTCTACCACCGGGTGAGCCAGCACCCAGCTCTCAGCCACGGCCTTGGTGTCACCCACCAGACCCAGAATGTGTTCATCGCTGCCCTGGCTGGCGTGGATGGAAAGCCCCATACTCTCCAGTTCGCTGCAGAGCTGGCGGACTTTGGCTTCTTCGGCGTTGCGCTTCAGGATGATGATCATACGGTATTCCTCCGTCTGTGTAATGGTTGATGTGGGATGAAAAAACGCCGACCCCCGTGCTGCGGGGATCGGCGTGGTTCAAGCGATGTGTTCTGTGCCCCAGGGGGCGTCACATCATGCACACGCATGTCCGCAGCGAAACAGGCCCTTGCCATAAAAGAAGCAAAAGCCAAAATAATAATAAAACGCTGCGAACAGAGTAGACATGATGAACTCCTTAAGTTGGGTTTGAGTACAGTGTAATACTTTAACTTGAAAAAGTCAAG
>JAFUQL010000188.1 GCA_017472375.1 Oscillospiraceae bacterium
AGCCAGTTGCGGGCGGGCGCATCGGCGGCCTGTTCGCTGCTCAGGGCGCGCACCCACGCGGTGCGGCCGCTCACCGCCATCACGGCGGCGGGCTCGCTCTCTGCGGCGGGCAGCAGGATCAGCGCCAGATCCGCATCGGTGGCTTTCAGCACGGCCAGACCCGACCGGGCGGCCCCGGTGAGCCGGTCGTCCCCGGCGCGGGGCTTCAGGCGGGGGGCCGTCTTCGGGTCGGCCCAGCTCTGGTGGCCGAAGTCATACAGAGCTTTGCCCTGGGGCAGGCTCTCCAGCACCGGGTCCAGCAGCCGGCCGGTGGTCTCGTCGGGAGCCACCACCAGCCACTCCTTTTCGGTGAGGGCGGCGGCAAAAGCCTGGGGCAGACCCTCGCTGCCCCGCCCGAAGCACACCTCCTGCACCAGCCGCTCCAGCTCATCGGCCCACAGGGCGGCGAGCTGCAGGTCCTCGGCGGAGTCGCTGCGGGCGCGGATGCAAACCGCCTGCTCGCCGTTCTGCTCCAGCAGGCGCAGGCCGGGGCAGCCCTGTGCCGCAGCTTCCTTCAGAAGCTGGGTCAGGGTGGCGCGGTCCATACCAAACAGCCGCAGGATGTGCATCCGCGGCGTGGGGCTCTGGTTCTGGTTCAACTGGGACATGGTGTTACCTCCGGCGGGCAGTGGTCAAAACAGGTTCAGCGGGCAAAGGGAGCGGTGCGGCTCGCCTCCACCTGCGGGATGGTATAGGCGGTGGTGTCCTCGGGCGCGGGCAGACCGGCGGCCAGGCGGCGCACCAGGTCCAGCGCGTGCTGGGAGGCGCGGCGGCGGATGTTGTCTCGGTCGCGGCGGCCAAGGGTCATTTTGCGCACCCACACGCCATCGCGGGTGGCGGCTGCGCCCCACACAAGGCCTACGGGCTTCTCGGGGGTGCCGCCGCCGGGGCCGGCGATGCCGGTGAGGGCCACCGCCACGTCCGCATCGGCGGCGCGCAGGGCGCCCAGCGCCATCTGGGCGGCTGTCTCGGGGCTGACGGCGCCCTCGGTGGCCAGCGTGTGGGCGCTCACGCCCAGCAGCTTCTCTTTGGCCTCGTTGGCGTAGGTGACAAAGCCAAAGCGGAACACCTCGCTGCTGCCGGCCACGTTGGTGACCCGCTCGGCCACCAGGCCGCCGGTGCAGCTCTCGGCGGTGGTCATCACCCAACCCCGCTCGTTCAGCAGGCGCACCACGGTGTACTCCAGCGCGGGCACGTCCGCATCGTACACCGCATCGCCGTACAGATCATAGAAGTTTTGGGCAAATGCCTCACAGCGGGCCTTGGCGTCCTCGTCGTTCTCGCCCCGGGCGGTGATGCGGATGTGGCACTCCCCCACCTTGGCGTAGATGGCAGCGGTGGGATCCTCGTGCTGGAACAGCGCGCCGCCCCGGGTCTCCAGGTCGCTCTCGCCGCCCAGAACGTGCAGGGTCAGGCTGTGCAGGGTGCCGCCGGTGCGGGCGGCCAGCAGGGGGCGAACCCCCTCGTTCCACATGGCGGTCAGCTCATGGGGCGGGCCGGGCAGCAGCACGGCGCAGCGGCCCTGCTCGTCCTCGAACCACACGCCCGGTGCGGTGCCGTGGTCGTTCACGATCTTGCGGCCCTTCACCGGCACCATGGCCTGCTTGCGGTTGTTGTCGGGCATGGTGCGGCCGGTGCGCAGGTAAAACGCCTCGATCTTTGCCAGTTCCTCCTCATCAAGGGTGAGGCTGTCGCCGTAGCAGGCGGCCACCGTCTCCTTGGTCAGGTCGTCGGCGGTGGGGCCGAGGCCGCCGCTGAACACCAGCAGGTCACTGCGCTGCTTTGCCGTATTCACCAGCTCGGCCACGCGGGCGGCGTTGTCTCCGATGACGTGCTGGTGCAGCACGTCGATGCCCAGCGCCGCCAGCTCCTGACTGAGGAACTGGGCGTTGGTGTTCAGAATGTCACCCAGCAGCAGCTCGGTGCCCACGGCGATGATCTCAGCGGTCATGGAAATCCCCCCTGTAGGGCGGGGCACCGGGCCCCGCCGATCTCTTGAACGGTGCGTTTACAGCAGATCGATGGGCTCGTCCTGCTTGATGAGGATGCGCTCCACCTGCTCGGCGGCCTGCTGCTCCAGCTCGGCCAGACCGGGCATGCCCGCCTCGGCCTCCAGGATCTCGGCGATGGTGGGCTTGGTCTTGGGATGGGGCGGGGTGAAGATGGTGCAGCAGTCCTCGTAGGGCAGGATGCTGGTCTCAAAGGTGCCGATGGCCCGGGCGGTCTCGGTGATCTCGCTCTTGTCCAGACCGATCAGGGGGCGCAGCACCGGCAGATCCTGGGCGCAGTCGGTGCACTGCAGGGCCTTCAGGGTCTGGCTGGCCACCTGGGCCAGGCTCTCGCCGGTGACCAGCGCGTCGCACTCGATCTCATGGGCCAGCTTGCTGGCGATGCGCATCATGCTGCGGCGCATCAGCACGGTGAACAGCACATCGGGGGCGTTGTCCCGGATGTACTCCTGGGGCTTGGTGTAGGGCACCACATACAGCACACAGTTGCCGGTGTACTCGCTGACGATCTGGGCCAGGCTCTGCACCTTCATCTTGGCGCGCTCGCTGGTGTAGGGAGGGCTGGCAAAGTGGATGTGGTGCAGCGCAAGGCCGCGGCGGGCCATGCGGTAGGCGGCCACAGGGCTGTCGATGCCGCCGCTGAGCAGGTTCATGGCTCGGCCGCTGCTGCCCACGGGCAGACCGCCGGCACCAGGCACCTTGGGCCCGTGGATGTAGGCGCCGAAGTCGCGGATCTCCACCATGACGGTGAAGTCCGGGTTCTTCACATTCACCCGCAGATGGGGGTGCTTGCTGAGCAGATAGCCGCCCAGCTGAGCGCTCAGCTCAGGGCTCTTCATGGGGAAGGTCTTGTCGCTGCGCTTGGCCTCCACCTTGAAGGTCTTGACGGTGCGCAGCTTGTCGCCCAGATAGGCCTCGGCGGTCTCGCAGATGGTCTCGAAGTTCTTCTCGCACACGACGGCGCGGCTCAGGGCAGCAAAACCGAACACCTTGCGCACCCGCTCGAAGCAGGCGTCCACATCGGCAAACTCGTCCAGCGGCTCCACATACATGGTGCTCTGGGCGCGGTACACCTTGAAGTTGCCGCAGAACTTGGCGCGGTAGCGCAGGATCTTGGCGAGCATGGACTCGAAGCCGGCCTTGTTCAGACCCTTGAGCACGATCTCGCCCTGATAGCACAGGATGATCTCTTTCATGGGAGGAAGTCTCCTTTGTCTTTTTACTGTTTGTATATTCTTGATATTTTTCTACAAAATCAGGGGCTCAGCGGATGCGGGTCAGGTGCTTCAGGCCGTCCTCCAGCCCGTTCAGCAGGGCATCCACGTCCGCCTCGGTGTTCTCCGCACAGAAGCTGGCACGGATGGCGGTGTCGATGCGGCGGGCGGGCAGACCCATGGCGGTGAGGGTGTGGCTGGCCGCGCCCTTGCTGCAGGCCGACCCGCTGGACACATACACCCTGGACTGCTCCAGATGGTGCAGCATGGTCTCGCTGCGGATGACGTTCAGGCTGAAGTTCAGCACCTCGGGCACGGCATCCTCCGGGCTGTTGATGACCACCTCGGGGAAGGCCGCCAGCCCCGCCCGCAGGCGGGCGTTCAGCATGGCCATGTGCTGATGGCGGCGGGGCAGATCCCCGGCCAGCCGCCTGGCCGCCTCGGCCAGGCCCACCGCATAGGGCAGGTTCTCGGTGCCGGGGCGCAGGCCCTTCTCCTGCCCGCCGCCCAGATAGGGGGGCTCCAGATTGTAGCCCTTGCGCAGGTACAGTGCACCCACGCCCTTGGGGGCGTGGATCTTGTGGCCGCTCACCGAATAGCTGTCGATGTTGGCCAGCTTCACCGGCAGGCGCATCCAGGCCTGCACACCGTCCACGTGCATGGCAGTGCGGCTGTTGCGGGCCTTGACCCCCGCCGCCAGCCTTGCCACATCCACTGCGGCGCCGGTCTCGTTGTTCACCTGCATGGCCGCCACAAGGATGGTGTTCTTATCCACCAGTTCCAGCATCCGGTCCACATCCACATGGCCGTCCTGCCCGGGCGCCACGAACTGCACGTCGTAGCCCTCTTTGGCCAGCCGCTCCAGCGGCAGGGCTACGCTGGGGTGCTCGAACCCGGTGCAGACGATGCGCTTGCCCCAGGTGCGGGTGCGCGCTGCGCCCAGCAGAGCCAGGTTGTTGCTCTCGGAGCCGCAGCCGGTGAAGTACACCTCGCCGGCGGTGCAGCCCAGGGTGCGGGCCACCGCGCCGCGGGCCTTGTTCAGCTCCAGCTCGCTGTGGGCACCGGGGGTATACAGGCTGGAGGGGTTTGCCCAGTGCTCCAGCATGGCGGTGTGGATGGCCGCCGCCACTTCGGGGGCCACGATGGTGGTGGCCGCGTTGTCCAGATAATGCAATTCTGCGTCGTGCAGCATGGAAGATCCCTCGTTTCGCGGGCTTTTGGCGGCCCGGCGTTGTTTGTCCGTCCGCCGCCGGGCACAGGCCGGGGCAGAGCAATACAGATTAAGTGTACCACAACCCCGGCGAAAGCACAACAAAAAAGCCGCCCCGATGGGGCGGCTCGGCAGATTTTACCGGTTCACTCATGCAGTTCCAGCGGCAGGCCGTCCGGGTCGCGGAAGAAGGTCATGGCCTTTTCGCTGTAGGGGTCCCAGCGGATGGGCTCGGTCTCGATGCCCAGCGCGTTCAGCTTTGCGGCGGTGTCAGCCACGCTGTCCACCCGGAAGGCCAGATGCCGCAGCCCGGCGGCCTCGGGATGGGTGGGACGGGCGGGGGCGTTTTCCACGATGAACAGCTCCAGCTCGCATCCGTCCAGCTCCAGGTCGATCTTCCAGTCGCGCTTTTCGGGGCGGTACACCTCCCGCACCACCCGGAAGCCCAGCAGGTCCACATAGAAGTGCCGGGACGCCTCGTGGTTCGTGCCGATGACCGCGATGTGATGCACCGCACTGAGGATGGGGTTACTCATGTTCTTCACCGCTCGGGCCCGCAGGCCCGCCTTTCACTCGAGGGGTCGGTTTACAGCAGGACGGTGACCACCGCCGTGTAGATGGGGATGAGGAAGATGCTCAGCACGGTGGTGACCGCGATGAGCAGGGAGGCGAACTCCACGTCGCTGCCGGACTCCTTGCACATGACGCTGAGCTGGGTCATGGCGGGCATGGCGGACATGAGGAAGAACACCCGGCGGTAAAGCTGGGGAATGGGCATCATGCGCACCAGCACCAGCACCAGCGCGGGGCAGACGACAAAGCGGAACAGCACCACCAGCACCAGGTCGCGGCTCAGGCGCAGCTTTTTCCAGTCGGCGTTGCGCAGGATGCAGCCCACGAACACCATGGCGAGGGGGGTAGCCATGGCGCCCAGCTGGCCGATGGGGGTGGCCAGCACCGGCGGCAGGCCCAGACCCAGCACCACCATCACCACGCCCGCAAGGAAGCCCAGCAGCGGGGGGCTGGCCAGCTTTTTCAGACCGGTCTTGGAGAAGATGGGCTCCTTGTGGCCGCCGTCCTCCCGCAGCAGGCTGACGCCGATGGTCCAGAAACCGGTGGTGTTGGCCATGTAGTACACCATACCCGCGGCGGCAGCCTCATCGCCAAACAGGGAGGTGACGATAGGGAAGCCGATGAACACGCAGTTGGTGAAGGTCATCACGTTGATGAACACGCCCCGCCGGGGTGCTTTGATGTTCAGCACCCTGGCCGCGCCCAGGCCCAGCACAAGGCCCATCACCACGGTGGCCAGCGGGATGGGGAAGCTGCTGAGGATCTGCAGCAGATTTTCCCGGGTGCCCACCTTGTTCAGTACGTTGGTGAGCATATAGCAGGGCACAAATACCTGCACGATCAGCTTGGACAGCAGACTGCTGCCGCCATTGTCCCGAAACCAGGGCTTGCCGGCCAGCCAGCCGCCCACCAGCATCAGCACGATCATGGACAGCACCGACTGCACCGCCTGAAGCACCATTTCCATAGGGGTACCTTCTTTCTCTGTTCGTGGAATATATTGCGTTCTCCGTCTTATCTTACCGCCGCCGCGCGGTTTGTGCACGCCGCAGGGCGTTTTTTACGTCCCGGGCCGGGCGTCAAGGTCGGCCCGGGCGGCTTCGGCCGTGCGCACCAGCCAGTCCATGGCCTCCGCCGGCCAGCGCCCTGCGGCGGTCTCGCCGGTGAGCATCAGGGAGGACGCCCCATCCGCCACCGCGTTGTAGACGTCGCAGACCTCGGCGCGGGTGGGGACGGGGCTGTGGATCATGGAGTCCAGAAGCTGGGTCACCACCATAAAGGGCATCCCGGCGGCGCGGCACCGGCGGGCGATGTCCTTCTGCACCGTGGGCAGCCGCCACAGGGGCACCGCGTTGCCCAGGTCGCCCCGGGCGATGACGATCTCATCCGCCGCATCAAAGAAGCTCTCCAGCTGCCGCACGCCGTTCTGATCCTCGATCTTGGCCAGGATGCGCACATGGCCTGCGCCTGCCTCGTCCAGTGCGCGGCGCAGCTCCTCCAGATCGGCACGGCTGCGCACAAAGGGCTGCATCACGTCGGTGACCCCGCATTCCGCGGCCAGCGCCAAATTGGCCCGGTCGGCTGCGGTGAGGGCGGGGCGCGTCCGGTGCAGGTCAAGGCCGGGGGCCTCCAGGCTCTTGCGGGCAGTCAGAGTACCGCCCCGCACCACCCGACAGGTGAGCAGCACCTTCGCTTTTGCGGTGACCAGCAGCTCGATGCGCCCGTCATCCAGCAGCAGGGTCTGCCCCGGCTCCACCGCATCCACGACCGCCTGCTCTGCAGGGATGTCCCCCTGCCCCAGCGTGACGGTGCTGCCGGCGGTCAGCTCCAGCGGGCGGGGCGGCACGCCGATGCGCACCTCCGGCCCCTGCAGATCCACCAGCAGGCGGGTGGACACCCCCGCATCCCGGGCGGCGGCGCGGATGAGCCTCAGCCAGTCCCGCTTTTCCGCCAGCCCGCCGTGGGACAGGTTCAGCCGGATGCCGGTCATGCCGGCCCGGTACATCCTGCACAGGGTCTCCCGGTCGGCGCAGGATGTACCGATGGTGCCGTAGTATTCCATGGCGTTCCCCTCCCCTTCACATTCCACCAAAGTATAGCACAAATGGGGCGGGGTGGGAAAGTATGGGGCAGGCTTCACATTTCTTTCGTGGTTTTTCACCCCGGGGTGTGCTATACTTTTTTGCAACATCTTTCCCCGGAGGAC
>JAFUQL010000189.1 GCA_017472375.1 Oscillospiraceae bacterium
CCGGCGATGTGACCAGCACCACCGGCAATACCGGCATCACCACCAACGTGGGCCATGTGGAGCTGGAGGGCAACGTCACCAGCGGCACCGACACCGCCATCGAGACCGGTGAGGGCAATGTGAGCATCGAGGGCGACACCGCCAGCGGCGCGAACACCACCATCACCACCGACACCGGCAGCGTGACCGTGACCGGCAACGTGACCAGCACCACCGGCAATACCGGCATCACCACCAACGTGGGCGATGTGGAGCTGGAGGGCGACATCACCAGCGGCACCGACACCGCCATCACCACCGGCGAGGGCGATGTGACCATCACCGGCGACACCGCCAGCACCGGCAGCAACACCATCACCACCGGCACCGGCGAGGTGACCATCCCCGGCGACACCACCAGCATCAACGGCAGCACGGCCATCGACACCGGCATCGGCGACGTGACCGTGAACGGCGATGTGAACGTGGGCACCGACGGCGGCGACACCGACTTTACCGTGGACGCCGACACCGGCCACATCGAACTGAACGGCACCGTGCAGAACGTCAGCGGTGACATGAGCCTGACCACCGGCGACGGCGACATCCGCCAGAGCTGGGCCGACGTGACCGGCGACGTGACCATGACCACCGGCAACGGCAGCATCACCACCGGCGATGTGCGCACCGGCGGCGACGTGATCATCGAGGCCGTGAACGGCACCGTCACCGCGGGCCGCGTGGAGATCACCGACGCCTCTAAGGCGCTGGAGATCACCGCGGACGGCGACATCCTCGCCACCCCGCAGCACCTTGAGGATAAGCTGGGCCTCGGCACCACCGCCAACCTCAAGGCGCACACCATCCTGCTCACCTCCGCGGGCGGCAGCATCGGCACCGGGCCCAGCCCGCTGCGCATCCATACCACCGGCACCGCCGAGGGCTACCTGGATGACAGCAACGAGGGCTTCGTCCGCGCAGAGGCCACCGCCGCAGGCCAGGCCATCCACCTGACCGAAGCCGCCGAGGGCGGCGACCTGATGGTGGATCAGATCCTGACGGATCCGTACACCGGCCATGTGGAGCTGATCGTGGAGAACGGCCACCTGGTGGGCCGCATCGAGGGCACCGAGCCCAACGTGCAGGCCAACACCATCGAGCTGGTCAGCCTGAAGGGCGGCATCGGCCGCGACACCGTGCTGACCGACAGCGACACCGCCCACGCCCTGCGCGTGGACACCGCTGAGACCGGCCGCGTCGACCTGTACGCGCAGGACGATGTCTGGCTGGCCGAGACCGAGGGCAACCTGCGGGTGGGCCAGATGCTCAGCCCCATGGGCGATCTGCATCTGTTCAGCCCCAAGGCCATCTGGGATTCCACCGACGGCAACGGCGAGGCCTGGACCCTGCCTGAGACCGTCACCGGCATCGACGATGAGTACCTGCCCGAACACCGCAACATGGACGGCGAACAGGTCAACCTGAAGGCCGTCAACCTCTACCTGCACGCAGAGCGCGGCATCGGCGCACAGGCCGAGCGGCTGAACCTGGTGGAATCCGGCTTCGTCTACGGCGAGACCACCTCCGGTGAGATCTGGCTGAACGAAGCCTGGGGCGACCTGGTCATCCAGCAGCTCAGCACCCACGATGACCTGCACCTGAGCGCACCCTACGGCAGCCTGTACGGCGTGAACAACTGGCGCACCGAGGAGGGCGACCGCGCCGACGGGACCATCGTTCTCATCCAGACCACCGGCCTGAAGGACAGCGACGTGACCCTGATCGGCCACGCCATGCACCTGGACGCCGCCCACAACGTGGGCGACCGCATGAGCGTGCTCTCCATCGCAAACTGCCACAACGGCGCACTGGTGGTCAACGCCGGCCAGCGCGTGTGGCTGGCACAGCCCAGAGGCGACATGATCGTCCACACCATCAAGGCCGAGTACGAGATCGTGCTGCAGGCCCTCAGCGGCAGCATCCTCGGCTGGGATAAGTACTGGAGCGAGGACGACGTGAACCTGGACGCCAGCGACATCACCCTGATCGCCGGCAAGAACATCGGCGGCGTGAACTACCCGGGCGAGGGCTACGACGAGGTCCTGTCCGTGAAGATGCGGCGCTTCGGTGAGACCGGCGGCCTGCGGGCCATCGCCGGCGGCGGCATCTCCATCTTCAGCGCGGGCGACCTGCCTGTGGATGTGATCCGCTCCGACAGCTGGTTCATGCGCATGTTCGCATGGCAGCTCCTCCGCGGCATCTACGAGAAGACCGAGACCAGCATCGAGCACGACAACATGACCGAGCTGGAGGACGCCTTCGACCGCGGTGACACCGACGCCTGCGTGGTGCAGGTGCTCGGCTACACCTACAAGATGATCCGCTGGGATACCTGGGACATCGGCAAGACCAGCGACGGCTCCACCCGGCTGTACGCCACCGGCAGCATCATTGACCAGCGCGTGATCCGCGGCAACAGCGGCGAGAGCCTGCAGCACATGATCACCACCGGCAGTGTGGGCAAGCTGGACGGCTACGCCAACCTGTACGCACCCTACGCTTACCTGGAGTCCGCCGGAGCCATCGGCACCGGCCGCGTGCCCTTCATGACCGCCGTGGAGAAGGCCCTGAGCTTCAGCGTGGACGGCAGCGCCTTCATCAAGCAGCGCTACCTCGACCTGAACATCGACCAGATCTGGGCACTGAACCACGTCACGCTGGACAGCGACTTCCACCTCACCATGAACGGCACCAAGGTGCCCGCCCTCCTGGTCGGCAGCCTGCGGCCCGCCATCAACGGCGCGTACGTTGGCCTCACCCTGACCCTCATCTCCCGCCTGGGCGATGTGGGCAGCGCGGGCGCTCCCTTCCTGGCCGTCGCCCCCGAGACCATTCTGGACGTGTACGGCAGCGCATGGGTGGATCTGCTCACCGGCGGCGCCCTCAGCGGCACCGTGGGCGGCAGCGCCAATGTGACCAGCGGCGGCAGCCTGAAGCTGAACGGCCTGAGCGTGAAGGGCCACGGCAGCCTGAACAGCGGCAGCATCAGCGGCAGCTATTCCGGCGGCAGCCTGAGCCTGAACGTGACCGGCGACGCCGCGCTGAGCCTGTGGCTGGCCGGCGCCCTCAGCGGCACCGTGAGCGGCAGCGCCACCCTGACCAGCGGCCGCGACCTGAACCTGCGCGACCGGACCGTGAAGGGCCTGGCCGAGCTGATCGTGAACGGCGCGCTGAACGGCAGCTTCACCGGCAGCGACCTGCTGCTGAACGTGACCGGCGACGCGGACCTGACCACCGGCATCGACCGGCTGGAAGGCACCATCGGCGGCAGCATCACCCTGCACAACCTGCGCGACCTGCGCATCGGCGGCATCAGCGGCCGGTACAATGGCCTGACCGCAGGCGGCGATGTGAACATCACCGTGGACGGCGTGCTCACCCTGCTGGAGCAGGTGCTGAGCCACGGCGGCACCGTGAACCTCCTCGCCGACGCCATCTACGACGCGGACGGCAACCCCCTGGACGAGCACGGCCAGCCCATCCCCGTGGATGAGCCGGACACCGAGCCCGAGCCCACCGCCACCCCCGAGCCCGAGCCTCTGCCTGAGGACAACACCGGCGCGCAGCCGCCCATCGGCGGCGCGGTGGCAGTTGGCGCCCTGCTGGCCCTGCTGCTGTGGGCCCTGCGCAAAAAGCGCAAGCCCGCAGCCAAGCAGACCAAGGCCGAACAGCCCAAAGCCGAACAGCCCAAGGCCGAACAGGCCGGGCAGAAAAAGGCCCAGGCCAAGAGCGGCCGCAAAAAGGGCTGAACCCCGAACGCGCTGTGAAAAAGGCGTAAAATAACGCGAAAGAGGCCCCCGGAGAGACTTTCTCCGGGGGCCTCTTTGTGGTATGATAAAGGGGAAGATTTGCACGAAAAGCACAGGGAGGGCCCCATGGAGCACACCGAGAACCGAACCGTTCAAACCGAAGCCGCCGCCCCCGCAGGCGTATTGGCGCAGCAGGTCGAGCAGGCCGCCCGGCCCGGCCGTTACCGGCTGTGGATGCGGGTGGGCGCGCTGCTGTGCGCCCTGCTGCTGCTGGGCACCACCATCCTGAGCGTGGCCAGCACCGCCAAGATCACCGGCGACGCGGCCGATTCGGTGCGGGCCAGCCTGGCCTACCAGTACCTGACCCAGGGCCTGGAGTACCTGCAGATGGACCGCCCCCAGCAGGCGCTGGAGTACCTGCAGGCGGTGACCGACCTGTGGCCCTCCACCCCGGAGGCCTACACCGCCAAGGCGGCGGTGTACATCGCCACCGCCGAGAACGACAAGGCCATTGAGAACCTGGAGCAGGCGGTGGCGCTGTACGGCGAGCTCGCCCCGGTGGACGTGCTGCTGCAGCTTGCCAGCCTGTATGTGCTGGAGGGGGACACGGCCACCGCCATGCCCCTGCTGGACCGGGCGGTGGAGACCGACCCCGCCGAGCCCAACGGCTGGCTGCTGAAGGGCCAGCTGCTGTACGAACAGGGCAGCTACGCCGAGGCGGTGGACTGCTTTGACCGCTTTTTGGCCATCGAGCCGGACAACGCCACCGCGCTGGCCGTGCGTGCGGCCTGCCGCAGCGGCAGCGGTGACGAGGCGGGCGCCATGGAGGACCTGGTGCGCGCCGCCGAACTGGCCGAGGACGACCCGACCATCCGCACCGCGCTGGCGGAGGTGTACCTGAACCTGGGCGACTTTGAGGGTGCCATCGGGGCCTACCGCCTGGCGGTGGAGGCCGACCCCGACGACCCGGAGCTGCGCCGCGCCCTGGCCAGCTGCCTGCTGTACACCGGCAATACTGCCGAGGCGGCGGAGCTGTTTGAAGAGGTGTACGCCGGCATGACCGCCGGGGAGCAGGCCGCCGAGGACGGGCTGGTGGTGCAGTTCAGCCTGGCGGTGGCGCTGCTGCAGAACGGGGACCCCGCCGCCGCCCAGCCCCACTTTGAGGCGCTGCTGGAGGCGGGCTACGAGGTGACCACCGTGAAGACCCAGCTGGCCGAGTGCCACGCGGCGCTGGGTGACACCGAGCCGGCCTTTGCCCTGTGGGAGGAGCTGCTGGCCGGGGACGAGCTGGCCGACGCCGACCGCTCCTACATCACCCTGAAGGCCGCCGCCACCGCGCTGGCGGAGGGGGACTCGAAGGGGTGCATCGACTATGCCACCCGCTGCCTGGAGGGCCCCCTGCCCGACCAGAGCGCCCGGCTGTACCGGGCCTCGGCCTACCTGGACACCGGCCGCTATTGGGAGGCGGTGGAGGACATGGACGCCCTGCTGGCCATCGCGCCGGACAACGCCCAGTACCACTACTACCGGGCGGTGGCCTGGCTGAACCTGGATGAGCTGGGCCAGGCCCGGGAGGACCTGGAGTTCTGCGCCGCCGCCCAGGACCAGCCCGACGTGGCCGCCGCCGCCCAGGAGATCCTGGCGCAGATGGACGCCCTGCAGGCCGGCTGAGCCGCCCGCTGAGAGCGGTGAGCCGGAGGCCCCGGCTGTGAACAGAATATGAGAGCGAACGCCCGGCCGGGCGTTCGCTTTTTTTTGCCCAAGGGGCAGGGGAGGGGCCGGGCGCGGCGCGGTGTTTCGCGGGTTTTTGGGGTGAGGTTTCGGGGAAGTTTCGGGAACAGCCCAAAGAGGCCCGGCCCGGTGCGCCGGCAGAAATTGCGGCGATGCAACGCAAGTTGGCAAAATGCCGGGAAAGCAAACATTAATTTGTGATAATCGTGAATTGAAGCCGGGCCACCCCGAAGATTATACTAGGATAAGAAGCGAAACTTTTCGAAAACCCCACCGTGGCCGCGGCCGGGGCGTGAAAAGGTGCGCGCCTCCCCACAGAAGCGAACACAAGAAGCGATCAAAGAAAGGCAGGAATCCCCATGACCGAAACGGCAAAATCAAGGGCCGGTGTGGGCCAATTTTGGAAACGTTTCATCAGCCTTGTGCTGGCGTTTGCCATGATGCTCACCTTCGTGCCCGGCCCGCTGGGCGTGACCACCGCGCATGCGGAGGGCACGCCTGAACCCCTTGCGCTGGACTCCGGCACCACCTACATCGTGGCCGGTGTGGAGGGCCTGTGCGGCTCTAAATGGAATGCTTCTGACTCGGCCAACCAGATGACCCTCAACAGCGCCACCGGCCTGTATGAGAAGGTCTTTGATGGCATTGCCGCAGGCACCTATGAGTTCAAGGTCACCGACGGCACCTGGACCAACTCCTGGGGTGACGGCGGCAACAACTACTCCGTGACCGTGGATGCGGACAACAGCGATGTCACCATCACCTTTAACGCCGACACCAAGGCCGTGGGCGTTAAGGTCACCGCACCCGATGCCCCCGCGCCTGACCCGGACCCCGCGCCCGCCGAGACCATCGACGTGACCATCCACGCCAAGTCGTCTGCCTGGGGCGCGCTCTATGCCTATGCGTGGGACGCCAGCGGCAACTGGCTGCTGGGCGAATGGCCCGGCACCGCCATGGACGCCGATGCCGACCATGAGGGCTGGTATGTCTACGAGGCGAAGAACATGCCCGCCGATGGCTGGAGCCTGATCATCGACGGCGGCGGCGATAACAGCAAGACCGCAGACCTGACCGTTGAGGCCGGCAAGACCGAGCTGTGGGTGGAGGCCGCTGCCGGGGCTGGCAGCGTTGCCTACACCGCCCCCGAGGGCTGGTACAGCAAGACCCTGTACCTGAACACCGGCGGCAGCGGCCTGTGGAACCAGGCCAATGCCTGGTTCGCCGCCTACTTCTCGGACAGCGCGGCCGGCAAGAGCGAGTGGGTCAAGCTGACCGCCAGCGCCACCGTCGGCGTGTACCAGGTCAAGACCCCCGGCGACTACGACTACCCCACCGTGACGTTCAAGCGCATGGATGCATCCGCGACCTCCATGCCCGAAGGCAATGTGTGGAACACCACCAACGACCTGACCATCCCCACCGACGGGAAGGACTGCTACACCATCACCGGCTGGGGCGGCGGCGACGGCGACTGGGGCACCTATACCCCTGCCACCTACTATGTGGCCGGTGACAAGGCCCTGTGCGGAGTTGAGTGGGCCACGAACGACCCGGCCAACAAGATGACCTACAACCGCGCCACCGGCCTGCATGAGAAGGTCTTTGAGAACGTGCCCGTTGGCTACCCTACCCCCCACTATTTGAAGGTCACCGACGGCACC
>JAFUQL010000190.1 GCA_017472375.1 Oscillospiraceae bacterium
ATTGTAACGATCCACGGCGTGCACGGCCTGATAGCAGGCCTCGGCCAGTGTGGTCTGCAGTTCGTCGGTGCAGGAAAGGGTCCGGTGCATGATGTACAAGACCTCAGCCAGCTCCCGGCCCTGTCGGACACACTGCGCAGATCGCTGATCGATCTCTGCAAGCTGCAGGGCGGTGGGGCCTGCACCGTACTCCGGCGCACCGCAGTCGGTCAGGTCTGCCAGCTTCTGTCGGATCTGCTCCAGCTTGCTGAAACTGTACTCCATCTCCCGGGTGCTGATGCGGAGCTGCTCAGCCGCAGCGGCGGCCTCTGCCTCGGCGTCGTCCGATGGTTCGACGAAGTGGTTTATCAGGCTGCAGAGTACACCAAACGAGTCGAGCCGGCTCCAGTTTTTCTTGCTGCGCCGCTTGTCGATCTGGCTTTGTCTTTGCTGTGCACACAGCTTCTGTGCTCCAACGAAGCGTTCCAGCAGGCAGAACGCTTCGGTGAGCAGGCGGTCTCGCTGCTCCATTCGCTCGCGCTGTTCGTTGAAAAGTTCCTGGTATTGTGCCATGGTTGGGGTTTACCTCCGTGGTGGGCATGGGCGCGGGTGTTACAGGGGCGTTTCTTCGGTCAGCCGCTGCCACTCCAGATGGGCGCGCGCCCGGTTTTCAGCGGCGGTCTGAGCCAGGTTGTTCAGCCGGCTGCGCAGGGCACGGAGCTGCTCACACAGGGTCGTCATCCGGGCGCGGGACTGCTGGATGTGATCCTGCACCGCCATGTCGGCGAACAGGCCGTCGAAGAAGAAGTCTGCGAACTGCAGGAAGCCCTCCACGTTCACCGAAAAATCACCGCGGATGTCCACATCGTCCAGTTCGCTGTTCAGGCAGACCAGCTGTGCCCGCAGCCCTTCCAGCTGCCGCTGGGCGGTATCCAGTGCGTCGTGCTTGCACAGGTCGGCCACCAGCCCGCCGCCGATCAGATCGCAGGTGCCCCAGTCGGCGGCCTTGTCCAGCGAGCCCTGCACCTCGGCGGCGCGATCCTGTGCCCGCTCGGTGGCGCGCAGTGCCTCCAGAAGCTCCTTCTCCTGTGCGGCCAGCCGGGCGGTCTGTTCCTCCAGTGCGGTGAGCCGGGCGGCGGCGGGGCCACCGGTCCTCTTCAGCACTTCGGCCTTCTCGGTCAAAAGGGCATTGTACTCCTGCTGGGGGTCGGGGGTGCGGGCCAGCTCCCGCTGCACCCGCTCCAGCTCGGCGCGGGCGACATCCAGTTCCCGGGCGGTCGTGTCCAGCTGCTCCCTGGCGGCGAGGGCTTCCTCCCGCTCCCGCTCCAGCGTTTCATCCCGGGTGCCCATCAGCCCGTGGAACAGCCCCTTCAGGCTGAAGCCCTCCAGCTTGTCCACGTCGGCCTGTTCGGCAGCGTGCTCCCGCTCCCGCTGGGCCAGCCGATGGGTCAGCCGCTGCACGTCCTGCTGCAGATCAACGGACTTGGCGGTCAGCTTGCTCCGCCGCTCCATGGCCGTGCGAAGCTCTTGCAAACGCTCGTCGTATCGTTCCATTTTGTGCCCTCCATTGGATGGTCGCCCTGCTCAGCAGAGCGACGCCTGACTTGGTTCAAAAGCTGCCTGCGCCGGGCTGCGGCGGTTTACAGCGGAGTCTCTTCCGCCAGCCGCCCCCACTCCGTCCGGATGCGGGCCAGCTCCTCGCCGGCGGCCTGGATGCGTTCGTTCAGCCGGCCGCGCAGGGCGGCGATCCGCCGGCGCAGATCTCGTACCTCTGCACAGGCTGTATCGATCTTGTTTGATACGATCACTTCGCCGACGGTGGAGTTGTGACGATCCATTGTCCTCAGGCGCTCCCCCATCTCCAGCTGCAGGTCGATGTGCAGTACCGCATCGTCCTGCTTGCCATTCAGATCGTCCAGCAGCGGCTGCAGAAGGCACAGCGACTGTTTGGCCTGTTCCAGCGTTTCGTACTTGGAGCGAAAGTCGAAGCTCGGCCATAGATCGTTAAGGGCGATGGTCGAGGCCACGTTCAGCAGGTCCTGCAGCTCACGGGCGCAGCCGAGGGCCTGCTCGGCGGTCACTGCGGCCTCCTGCAGCACCGTTTGCTGTTCGTCCAGCCGGGCCATCGCCTGCTCCAGATCCAGAAGCCGCGCAGCGGCAGGGCTGCCGGTCTGCTTCAATGCTTCGGCCTTTTTCGCCACGAGGTCGGCGTGCTCCTGCCGGCGGTCGGGGATGAAGGCCAGTTCCCGGCGCAGCCGTTCAAGGTCGGCGCGGGCAACGTCCAGTTCATGGGCGGCGGCATCCCGCTGCTCACCGGCGGCGAGGGCCTCCTCCTGCTCCCGCGCAAGTGCTTTTTCGCGGAGACCGGCCAGATCAAGAAACAGCCCTTTCAGGCTGGGCTCCTCCAGCTTGTCCACATCCGCCTGTTCGTCGGTGTAGGTCTGCTCCCGCTGGGCCAGCTCCTGCTCCAGCGCGGCGATGTGCTCCATCAGAGCGGCCTCCTGGCCGGTCAGCACATTGCGCTGGGCGATCGCTTCGCGCAGTGCGCTCAAGCGTATGTCGAGATCGTTCATTCAGTGTCCTCCATAGGGATGTTCAGTCAAAGGAATAGGTCTTTTTCTTCACTCCGAACGCCGTTCGCCGGTGGGCGGTGAGCACTGCCATTGCCTGCGGGCGCTCAGCGGCCTGGGCGATGCGCTCCGCCGCAGCAAGGCTCTCCCGGGTGAACACTCCCAGCCCGCACAGGGCGCGCAAGCCCTCGGCATCGTCCGCCCGGATCAGAGGCTCGGCGGCGCGGGCGGGGTCGCGGCGCAGGTATTCGGTGTAGCGTGTGCGGGCGGTCTCGCTCAGCGCCCAGGGCCAGCGCAGCCGGTCCAGCGCCAGCGCCGCCAGCATCGCGGGATCCTCCTCGGCCAGGGCCACCTCAAACACGCTGTCGTACTCGGCGTAGTCCACCACGCCCCGGGCGAAGCACTGCCGGTAGTGGTAGCCCCGCCCGTGGATGCCCCGGTTGAACAGGTGGGCGGGGGCGTTCTCCTCCAGCTCCTCCCAGAATTCCGGGTAGTGCAGGGCAGCCAGCACCTCGCCCGCCGGCTCAAAGGTCAGGCGCAGGTCGTTCTGCACCGTGCCCAGCACCGGGCGCAGGCCGGTGACATCTCCGGGGGCGGCAAGCACGGTAAAGCGGGCGAGGCAGCGGCAGTTGGTGAACAGATCGCTGCCTACCGAGCGGATGGCCGGGCCAAGGGTGACCGCCTCCAGCCTGCGGCAGTCGTAAAAAGCGGCGTTGCCCATCACCTGCAGCCCGGCGGGCAGGCGTACCTGCTCGAGAAAGCTGCCGCACAGCGGCTGGGCCGATGCGGGCGGCTCACCGATGCAGGCGGTGTGCACCTCGCCGCCGGGCCGGATCTTGTGCTGGGATGCGGAAAAGGCATATGCGCCCAGTTGGGTGATGGGCACGCCGTCCACCTCGTCCGGCAGGGCGGGGCAGGGGGTGTCGCCCAGAACGCGCACCAGATGGGCGCCGTCGGCGTGGAGGGTGTATTCGAGGAACAGGCCGTGGTCCATGGGTGTGTGTGTCTCCTTTTGGGCGGAATTCTGTACAAAATCGTTGGCATCATTTTAGCATATGCGCTGGGAAAGCACCAGATGGCCCTCACTGGTTTTTTCGGCGGCGGGCGGCTGTTGTCGGGCAGAAAAGTCTTAGGAAAAACTTAAGATGTTGAAAAAGGCCGAAGGCCGATGCTTTCTGGTATAATAAGGGTACGCCGCAACGTGGGAGGGACGAACATGAGCGAGCACATTTTGGTGGTGGACGATGAGGTCGAGATCGCAGACCTGGTGGCCCTGTATCTGCGCAGTGAGGGGTTCACGGTGCACACCTGCAGTACCGCCGGCGAGGCACTGGCCTGCATCGACAGCCGGGAGCTGGACCTGGCCATTCTGGACGTGATGCTGCCGGAGCTCAGCGGGTTCGAGCTGTGCCGCCGCATTCGGGAAAGGCACAACTATCCGGTCATCATGCTCACCGCCCGGGGCGAGGAGATCGATCAGATCACCGGGCTGACCCTGGGCGCGGACGACTATGTGACCAAGCCCTTCCGGCCGCTGGAGCTGGTGGCCCGGGTGAAGGCCCAGCTTCGCCGCTACAAGCGGTACAACACCGGCACAGAGAGCACCGAGGAGGTGCTGACCTGCAACGGGCTGGTCATCAATGTGACCACCCACCAGTGTACACTGGACGAAAAGCCGCTGAACCTGACTCCCACCGAGTTCGCCATTCTGCGCATCCTGTGCCAGAACCGGGGCCGGGTGGTCAGCGCCGAGGAGCTGTTCCGGCAGATCTGGCAGGACGAATACTACACAAAGGGCAACAACACCATCACGGTGCATGTGCGCCACCTGCGCGAGAAGATGGGCGACAGCTTTGAGTCGCCCCGGTACATAAAGACCGTTTGGGGATTGGGGTACAAAATTGAGGGAACAAATGGATGAGGAGCGGGCCGCACGGCGCGGCTGGCGGCGGGTGCTGCTGGGCGGTATGGCCACGCTGGCGCTGGTGCTGGCGGTGTGCTATGGCATTTACTACTTTGTGGACTACATCCTGAATGGTGCGTTCATGGATTGGTTCAGACGCAACTATGTTCACCAGGAGCTGTATCTGGACACTGCCGGCAACCCCTACACCATCAATGTGGTGGACTGTGAGCGAGTGAAGATGCTGCTGCTGTTCGCGTTCATCGCGGCGGTGCTGTGCGGGGTGCTGGCAGCCTTTGTGTCTGCCCGGGTGTATGCATGGGTGCGTGTGCGCCGCACCATCCAGAGCACCAGCGAGCGCATCCACCGGTACATGAGCCGTGAGATGGATGCGGGGGATGCCTTCCC
>JAFUQL010000191.1 GCA_017472375.1 Oscillospiraceae bacterium
CTGTCCGAGCGTCTGATGCCCGCCTCCGAGGTCTCCGAGCAGATCTCCCTGGCCGGCACCGAGGCTTCCGGCACCGGCAACATGAAGTTCATGCTGAGCGGCGCGATCACTCTGGGCACTCTGGACGGTGCCAACGTGGAGATCGCCGACGCCGCCGGCCGCGACAACGAGTTCATCTTCGGTATGCTGACCCCCGAGGTGGACCGCCTGAAGGCTCTGGGCTACCATCCCAGCATGTTCATCAACAACGACAACGTGGCCATGCAGGTGCTGAGCTTCCTGGAGCGCGGCTTCAACGGCGAGAACTTCTACGAGATCGTCAACAACCTGCGCACCTCTGACCCCTACATGGTCATGGCCGACTTCGCCGCTTACCGCGACGCGCAGGCTCTGATGCAGAAGACCTACGCCGACCGCACCAAGTGGAACCAGATGAGCCTGGCCAACATCGCTGCCTCCGGCATCTTCAGCGCCGACCGCAGTGTGATGGACTACGCCCGCGACATCTGGGGCGCCAACCCCGTGCGCTGAAGCGCACCCCCTACCCCTTGGCATGACTCTGCGCTAAATCATTGATATAACGCAGCTTTTGCCTGCCTTTTCCTCGGCCCGGGCTGTGTGCCCGGGCCGATTTTATTTGTAAGAACGCGCCCCACTACTTCGCAAAGAAAGAGGTGCCCTCTCCCGTGAGCGATCATCAACTGTTCAACAGCCTGCTTCCCCAGTACAAGACCCCCTTCGGCGCTGTGCCGCAGGGGCAGGCCGTCACCCTGAATCTGCGCCTGCCCCATGAGCTGGGCGAAGTCCACCCCCACCTGGCCGTCTGGCGCGATGGCGTGGATGTGGAATACCTGCCCATGACCCCGGTGGATGAGCAGGCCGAGCCGCGCCTGTACACCATCGAGTACACCGCCCCCTTTGTGGGTCTGTACTTCTATTACTTCGACCTGTTCACCGACTACCGCCGCATCCACCGCAAGGGCGACGGCAGCGGCTATTTGACCTGGGAGGCCGGACCCTGCTGGCAGCTCACCGTCTACGAGCGGGACTTCACCACCCCCGACTGCCTGAAGGGCGGCGTGTTCTATCAGATCTTCCCCGACCGGTTCTACGAGGGCGTCAAAAACAAGGAGATGCCCTTCATCAACCGGGTGTACCGGGAGAAAAAAAGCGGTGAGCCGTACTACTGGCCCACCGAGATCGGCGGCTATCTGAACATGGACTACTACGGCGGTGACTTTGAGGGCATCCGCCAGAAGCTGCCCTACCTGCAGCAGATGGGGGTCACCTACATCTATCTGAACCCCATCTTCGAGGCCCATGCCAACCACCGCTACAACACCGCCGACTACCTGAAGGCCGACCCCCTGCTGGGCACCAACGAGGAGTTCAGCGTGCTGTGCGCCGAGGCGAAGCAGTACGGCATCCGCATCATTCTGGACGGCGTGTTCAGCCACACCGGCGCGGACAGCGTGTACTTCAACAAGGAGGGCCGCTACGGCATCGGCGGTGCCTACCACGACATGCACAGCCGCTACCGCAGCTGGTACGACTTCGACTACAAGTACCCCTGCGGCTACCGCAGCTGGTGGGGCTTTGAGACCCTGCCCGAGGTGGAGGAGGAGAACCCCGACTATCAGGAGTTCATCTGCGGCGAGGGCGGCGTCATCGACACCTGGATGAAGCTGGGCGCGTCCGGCTTCCCGCTGGACGTGGCGGACGAACTGCCCGACTTCTTCATCGAGCGCATCCGCAGTGCGGTCAAGTCCCACGGCGAGGACAAACTGCTGCTGGGCGAGGTGTGGGAGGACGCCACCACCAAGATCGCCTACGGCGCCCGCCGCACCTACCTGCTGGGCAGAGGGCTGGACACGGTGATGAACTACCCCTTCAAGGAGGCGGTGCTGCATTTCCTGCACACCGGCGACGGCAAGGGCGCGGCGCAGACCATCATGGACATCTGCGAACACTACCCCGCCCCGGCGCTGCACTGCTTGTTCAACTTCATGTCCACCCACGACACGGTGCGCGCCATCACCGCCATCGCCGGCGACCCGCTGGGCGACCACAACCGGGACTGGCAGAGCGGCCGCCGCCTGAGCATGATGCAGTATGAGCGGGGCGTGCAGCTTCTGACCATGGCCTACGCGGCCATCTTCACTCTGCCCGGCGTGCCCAGCATCTACTACGGCGATGAGGTGGCCATGCAGGGCTACAAGGACCCCTTCAACCGGGGCTATTTCGAGTGGGACAGCACCGAGACCCGCCTGCGCCCCGTGCTGCGCCAGCTGGCCAGCCTGCGCAAGACCTGCGACGCCTTCACCGAGGGCAGCATGGAGATCGTCAGCGCCGGCAAGGGCCTGCTGCACTTCCGCCGCGTAGGCCCCACCCAGTCCGCCGAGATCATTCTGAACCACTCCCCCCGCCTGAAGGTGGTCCTGGCTTTCGGCAAGGCCACTGAGGTGAACCCCGAGGGCTTCACCATTCTGGTGGAGGACAACGCCACCGCCCATAAGCAGGCCGGCCCCACCGTGGGCACCTGACCCAACGCAAAGGAGACACCCCATGAACGTGATGGAAGAACTGAAGGCATTTGCCCTGTGTGCGCCGCCCAGCGCCGACCTGTCTGCGCAGGCCCGCAAGCTGTTCTACGCCGCCATGGAGCGCCGCCTGCGCTATGAGGGCGAGAGCGACGCCCACTATCTGGGCCGCATCCTCACGCTGGCACACTGCCAGGATTTCCTGTCCGCCGCCGAGGACGCCGACCTGCCCCTGAGCTTCGACGCCGCCAAGCTGGAGGAGATCGCCCCGGTGATCGCCGCCCAGTACGCGGGCAACCGCCAGAAGCTGCACCAGGGCCGCATCGAGAACCGCATGACCGTGGCCAAGAGCCTCGGCGCATACCTGACCCTGTGCCTGGTGCAGGCTCACAGCGGTGAGCTGGAAGTCCTGCCCAACCCCGACGTCCGCGCCGGGATGCCGGTCATCGGCGGACAGATGTTCGTGCAGGCCGTCCTGCCGGATGGCCGCCGCGCCAATGCCTATGCCGCCGCCGAAGCGCTGGCCTCCACACTGGATATGAAGGATGGCCGTGTGCTGTTCAACCCCGCCCCCATGACCGATCTGGTGAAGGGGCTGGCCGAGGCCAGCGAGGCGTGAAGACATTGCGATAAAGAAAGCCTTCTCCGTATGGGGAAGGCTTTTTTGCTGCGCCACCCCAAAGGCTTCCCCCTTCGGGGGGCTCGTGGCCTGCCGCCGCCAGTGGGCTCAGGGGTTGCCGCCGCCAGTGGCGGATACAGGCAACCACTGAGCTGTGCAGCGGGATCATGGGTCGCCGCTGCCAGTGGCAGATACAGGCGACCCGTGATCTGTGCAGCGGTCAAAATTCACAAGCAAGCGAATGCGCGCAGCGAATTTTGGGCACCGCAAACCGGACAACAATTCACAAGCAAACGAATGTGCGCAGTGAATTTTGGGCACCGCAAACCGGGCAACAATTTGCAAGCAAACGGACGTGCGCAGCAAATTTTGGGCACCGCAAGTCGAGCGCTGTCAGCGAAGCTGACTGAGGAGGGACGAGTGCAGGCTTCTCAATGAAAACCGCCGCAAACGCGGCGTTCCGCGGGCGCGCCTGGATGCGTCTTGCTCCCGCCGGGCGGCCGCAGCGGTCAAAATTTGATTTTTTCGGCGATTTTTGCAATATTTCGGCCTTTGCGTTTCGTATCTATATTTGATAGGATGAATTCGTAAAGCAAACCGGGATGCTCCCCCGGGCCGTCTCCCATTCCCCGCCCGACTTTAACGCATCCCCGACGAATTCCCCCACAGGAGGCACATACTGAGCCTGTGCCCCCGGAAAGGAGCCCCCATGACACCCAACATCATCCTCTGGCTCGCCCTCGCCATCGTGCTGGCGGTGGTCGAGGCCTCCACCTTCAATCTGGTGTCCATCTGGTTCGCCGTGGGCGCCGTGGGCGGTCTGGCCGCAAGCTGGCTGGGCGCGGGCTTCACGGTACAGCTGGCCGTGTTTGCAGTGGTCAGCCTGATCACACTGGTGGCCACCCGACCGCTGGTGGGCCGGCTGAAGCCCCGCGACACCGTGGGCACCAGCGCCGACTCCAACCTGGGCCGCACCGGGCTGGTCATTGCCCCCATCCGCCCCGACCAGCCGGGCCGTGTCCGGGTGGACGGCGTGGACTGGCGCGCCGAATCCGCTCTGCCCCTTGAGGAGGGTGAGCTGTGCCGCGTGATCGCCGTGGGTGCCACCACCCTCACCGTTGAGCCGCAGCACGCCGCGGCCACCTGATCCCCCGCTGTCCGCCACACACCCATCACACGAGGAGAAACCTATGGAATTTATACCTTTTATCATTCTTTTTATCGTTGCGCTGGTCATCGTGATCCGCAACATCGTCATCGTGCCCCAGGCCACTGCCTACGTCATCGAGCGGCTGGGCATCTACAGCACCACCTGGAGCGCCGGCCTGCACATGAAGATCCCCTTCATTGAGCGGGTGGCCAAGAAGGTCAGCCTGAAGGAGCAGGTGGTGGACTTCAAGCCTCAGCCGGTCATCACCCGCGACAACGTCACCATGCAGATCGACACGGTGGTGTTCTTCCAGGTCACCGATCCCAAGCTGTTCACCTACGGCGTGGATCGCCCCCTGTCCGCCATCGAGAACCTGACCGCCACCACCCTGCGCAACATCATCGGTGAGATGGAGCTGGATCACACCCTGACCAGCCGCGACATCATCAACACCAAGATCACCGCAAGTCTGGACGAGGCCACCGACAAGTGGGGCATCAAGGTGAACCGCGTGGAGGTCAAGAACATCATTCCTCCCTCTGAGATCCAGGACGCCATGGAGCGCCAGATGAAGGCCGAGCGCCTGCGCCGCGAGAGCATCCTGAAGGCCGAGGGCGAGAAGCGCAGTGCCATCCTGGTGGCCGAGGGCGAGAAGGAGAGCGCCATCCTGCGGGCCGACGCCGAAAAGGAGAGCGCCATCCGCCGCGCACAGGGCGAGGCGCAGGCCATTCTGGAGGTGCAGAAGGCTCTGGCCGACTCCATCCGCATGCTGAACGAGGCCGCCCCCAACAATCAGGTGCTGGCCCTGAAGAGCCTGGAGGCTCTGGGCCGCGTGGCCGACGGCAAGGCCACCAAGCTGATCATCCCCTCCAACCTGCAGGATCTGGCCGGCACTGTGGCCAGCATCAAGGAGCTGATGAGCGACGCCCCCGCCGCCGAGTAATCCCCGGATCCCTTCCCGCCGCCGCGCCCCTCCGCCCCGGAGAGCGCGGCGGCGCTTTTGTTTGTTGGAAGACCTCTGTGATGAACTTTA
>JAFUQL010000192.1 GCA_017472375.1 Oscillospiraceae bacterium
GATCATGGGCAGAGCCAGATCGATCAGCTGCCACAGCTTCAGGCCCATCAGAGCCATGGCCAGGAACAGGTTCAGGCTCAGGTTGCCCAGAGCATCGATCTCAGCCATGGGGGCCTCGACCTTGGCGGCGTCAACGATGTTGCGGATGGCAGCGGCGGCCAGCATGGCGCCGATGTAGCTGGGCATGGTCATGCCGATGGCGACGAAGACCTTGGAGATCAGCTCGCCGGCGCCGATGGCCAGAGCGAAGTACAGAGCGGCGTTCAGGAACTTCTCGTTGTTGACCTCAGGAGCAGCAGCGGCCTCAGCGGCGTCGTTGTTCTGAGCAACGGAAGTAACGGTGGACTTCAGGTTGTGCTTCTTCAGACGAGCAGTGGCAACGGGGCCGCCCATCATGGAGCCGGAGACCAGACCGTAGGTAGCAGCAGCCAGGGACACGACGGCAGCGCCCTCAATGCCCAGCTCCTCCATCATGGGGCCGAAGGAACCAGCGGTGCCATGGCCGCCGACCAGGGGGATGGAGCCCATGGCCAGGCCCAGACGGGGATCCAGACCCAGGACACCGGCCAGAACGGAACCGATGATATCCTGGCAGGTGACCAGAACGATGGACACGCCCAGGAAGATGAAGACCTGGACGCCGCCCTTCTTCAGCAGAGCGAAGCTGGCCATGAAGCCAACGCTGGTGAAGAAGACGGTCATGAAGAAGCTCTGCAGGGTGCCATCAAAGTTGATGGTGGCGATGCCGGTCATGTACAGGACCAGGTGCACCAGGGAGTACACCAGGCCGCCCACGACGGGAGCGGGGATGCAGTAGCGGCTGAAGATGGGGACCTTCTTGACCAGAAGACGGCCCAGCATCAGTACCAGAGCCGCAATGGCAGTGGCATGATACATGTTCATTTCGATGGTAATCATGTTTCTCTCCTCTTTCCATATTTGGTTTCTCACATGCGCCCCGGGCGGGTTCCCGAAGCCCTTATGGAAAGATTATGAACACTTTTTATCAAAATTCTACAAATTCAGCCGGCCTCGTGGAACGATTCAGCCTTTTGCACCAAAAGGGCCGTCCGAACACTTTGTTGGATTGCGGGCCTCTTGGTCAGCCCGCCGCCCGCCCATCGCAAGATTGCAAAGTTTTGAAGGTATTTTGAAGGAATCGTGCGCGCCTTTTGAAGGTTTCCGAAACCGCTTATTCCTCCATGATGATCATCAGGCCATCCAGGAATTTCTTCAGGCTGACCTTTCCGCCAGTGGGCCGGCGGCCGCGGATGTGATCCATCTCCGCGCGGATCTCCTCAAAGGGAAACAGACTGCCCGAATAGCGGGCGAAGGTCTCGTTGGTGTAATCCTCACAGCCCATATGGGCCAGGTTGACCATGCCGGCGGCCACGGCGCGGCGGGCGCGCTGCTCCATATTCTTGGGGGTGGGGCACAGGGCCTCACACAGCTGACCCACGCTGGTCTGGGCCACCGTCAGATGATTCTCATACAGATAGCCGCACATCTTCAGGATGTCCGC
Source organism: Oscillospiraceae bacterium (assembly GCA_017472375.1). Taxonomy (GTDB): domain Bacteria; phylum Bacillota; class Clostridia; order Oscillospirales; family Ruminococcaceae; genus SFJ001. The sequence continues at coordinate 1,523 of JAFUQL010000192.1, forward strand.
CGAACCCTTCTCGCCGGACATACCCAGAGACCCCAGCACATTCTGCACCCGGCGCAGGCGCTGGGCCTCGTCGCTGGGGGGCGCAGGGGTATCGGCAGGGCCGCTGAACATGCTGCGGATGCTGGCCAGCGTGCGCTCGTTGGCCACCTGCTGGGTCACATTCTGCAGCACGCCCCGCACCTCCAACAGGTTGATGGGCTTGGAAATGAAGAAGTTGATGCCGGCGCTGTACGCCTTGCCGATCAGGGTCTTGTCCGACACCTGGCTCAGCATGACACACTTGCCCGTAAATCCCTGCGCGCGCAGATCGGTGATGACCTCGATGCCGTCGCGCTGAGGCATGAAGAAATCCATCAGAATGACATCCGGGCGGGTGCCCAGGATCTCGCCTGTGGTGGGCATTCCATCGGCAGAATCGCCGCAGATCTGACCCAGTTTCTCACTGATGATGATACGGGAAAGATTGTGGATGATGGACGGATCGTCCTCCATGATATAGATCCGGACCAAGCTCAATCCTCCTTCGCAGTAATTTCCTCCAAAATGGCGGCAGGGATGCGCACCCAGAAGGTAGTGCGCTCACCCGGCACAGAATCCACCCAGATGGTCCCGCCCAGCTCCTCTTCCAGGGACATTTTTGCGCCGGTCAGGCCCATGCCCCGGTAGATGTTGCCGGTCTTGGTGTCAAATTTGGTGGAATAGCCCATCTGGAACACCCGTTCCTGCATAGAGGGCTCAATGCCGGGGCCGTTGTCGGCCACCTGGATCAGGTAATCTCCGTCCACCTTGTCGGCGCGGATGCGCACGACACCGCCGCCCGGGGCGGCAGGCGCGGAGTTGATGGCTTCAATGGAATTGTTCACCAGACACCGCAGCACCGACATGAGCAGGTAGTGGTGTCTGGTAACAAAATCCGCACTGGTCTCAAAGTCCAGCCGGATGGAAACGCCCTCGTGCTCCAGCACGCGGGTGGTGGACTCCCGCAGGATGTGCAGGATGTCCTGAAAGCGCATGACGTCCTCTTCTTCGTCGTCATTTTCGCCGAGCTGTGCCTGGATGCCCTGCGTGATGCGCAGGTAGTCCTTCTTCACATCGTGCACGTCGCAGGCGATGTACAGGGCCAGCTTTTTGGTCTCGGGCGGAATATCCAGCCCGCTGAGCTTCTCGTACAGGGTGTAGGCATTTTTCACAATGCCCTCAATGTTGCCGCAGCTCTTCTGCATGAAATACAGCTCGGTGCGCAGACCGGTCTTCATCAGAAACAGGCGCTGATAGCGCTCCTGATGCTCGGCGTTGGTGAGCAGATCCCGGTAGCGGGAATACAGCGCCATCAGGATGACCACCAGCACGGCGCGGATCATGGCGATGACGATCAGCGCCAGATAGAAGTGCAGCTCCGCCCGGGCAAGGTCCATGTGGGTGTTGATGGCCACCTCCACCATGTTGGAGCCGAAATCACAGGCTACCAGCGACGCCCAGAGCTGGCGGTACAGGATGGTGTACCGCTTGCGCACCAAAAAGTGGAAGATGCAGCCGTAGACGATGTAGAACACCGCGCCGGCCACGTTGACCTGCACCGCGTGGAACAGGGCCGCGCCCTGCGCCGCCGCATAGGCGCTGCGGAACAGGAGGATCGCCGCCGCAGTGATGGCTCCCGTCCTGCGGGGGTCATTCTCCCGGGCGAGGGTCATCAAAAAAAAGGGGAACAGCACCACGGCCAGCGAGATGCGAAAGCCGTCCAGCTGGAAATGGAGGCCCAATTCGCTGAACAGGACCATCGCCAGGGCGATCAGCCCGTCCTGCCTTAAACACCTTGTTCGGTTCCGCTCCATTCCAACCACCCCGGGCCGCCCCGGGGCCCCTCTTTACAGATTTATATTTTAAAGATTCTACCCCTAATATACCACACAAACAGAAACCTGTACAGGGGAAACGGCTATAAATGAAACGATTTGAACGGATTTTTTGCTTTATTAAGTAAATCGCTTTTATCCTTCAAGAAAATGAAACACGCACAGTTTTGTGCTTCATTAAATTAATTTTTTGTTGGTTTGCCCAAATGCCTGTGCTCCAAATCGCCCTTTTTTGTTTGATTCGCACCCGGCAAAAACAGTGCCGTTCACCTGCTTTTTCGCAGGCCGGGCCGACCTCAGCCCCGGCCGAATGCGGCACGGATGCCGGCAGCAAAGACCGCAGCGCGCCCGTCGATGCCGGGCAGCCCCAGCACCTCGCCGGCGTTGTTGGCGGTCTCCAGCATGGTGAACCGGGGCGGCAGGTAAAAGCCTTTGTTCATGTTCAGCGCCGCGATGAGCTGCTGCGCCACCAGGTCGCTGCCGGAGTAGCCCGACACCACCAGACCGAACAGGGCCTTCTCCTGAAAGCTCTGGGTGCGGTACAAAGCGGTGAGCCGGTTGACAAAGGCGGTGAGGTTGGCGCTCATGGCATCGTTGTAGTTGGGGCAGAGCATCACCACGCCGTCGGCAGCCTTCACCGCCGGATAGACCTCCTCCACCATCAGGCCGCCGTAGAAGCAGCTTCCCTGCTCGCCGTAGTGTAGGCACATCCGATACGGGCAGCCGCTGCAGTCCACCACTGCGCCGTTGCGCAGGCCGATCTCGGTGACCTCGAACTCCGAAAGCTGCTCCCGCACCTTCTTCCACAGCACATAGGTGTTGCTGTTGCGGTGGCTGGAGGCGTGCAGCACCACCAGCTTCGGGGCTTCCCGGGTGGGAAGCTCAAAGCTCATCAGCCGCTCCACCAGCGTTTCGGCGCTGGCCAGGTAGGCGTGGTATTCGTCGGTGCCCAGATTGGCCGCCCGGATCGCATAATTCTTCAGGGTGCGGGTGCTCTCCACCAGCGGTGCGCCGATGAACGCGCAGCCGCAGAGGTTGGCCGCCAGCACCAGTTCCCGGCTGACCGCCTTGGTGTACAGTTCGCTCTCTCCATCCACCAGCACCGCGCCCAGGCAGCCGTCCAGGCAGCCGGGGTGGGTGCGCAGCCAGGCCAGCAGGGCGCACCACTCCAGGTTGACGCCGCTTTTCCCCAGCGCCACCGCGAACAGCACCCGCCGGCCGTGGAACGCCCCCATCTCAGAGGCGTGGTCCACCACCTGGCAGTCCCGGCCGGCCAGCGCCGCCCGCAGGGCCACGTCCAGCCGGGGGCTTGCAGGGCCCGCCGGGCGGATGACCAGCAGCGGCGCTGTCTCGCAGCCAATCATTTCAGGGCCGCCAGGCCGGCCTCAGCGGCGCGGATGCGGTCAAACAGAGCCTCGGGCATATCCACCGTCTCGGTCTCCAGACCGGCGGGGGTGTAGCGGGTGCGGCAGCCCATGTAGATGCCGCCGAAGTACACCGCGCCGTAGTGCCACTCGCCCCGCAGGGTGAGCAGGATGCTGATGGCGCCGCTGGACAGGGCGGGAGCCACATAGGGCTTGTAGCCAAGGGCGCGCATCTCCATGTTGGCGGTGACCGCCAGCTGGGTCAGGGCGCGGCTGCGCTCGTCGTCGTACTTGGCGATGGAGTTGGCAATGACCAGATCCTGGCCGTGGGGGCCGTAGGCGCGGCCCTCGGTGAGGAAGTCGCCGAAGCGCTCCTTGTCCCGCTTGGCGTAGTAGGCCGCGCGGGCGTTCATCACGCCCAGGCCGAAGCCCTGCACCTGCTCGGGCAGCAGGCCCTGGCCGTCAAAGTTGCCCTCCTCGTCCTTGTTGCTGGCCAGCCAGGCAGCGCGGGCCAGAGCATCCACGGGGTCGCTGACTACGCAGAACAGGCCCTTGAAGCCGGCATCACGGGCCTGACGGGCGTAGTGGCTGACGATGGCCTTGTTGTTCTCATACTGGGCCATGCGCACGTCCTTCACGCCGCTGCCCACGGGGGGGATGCCCTTGCTGGCCACGAAGATGAAGGCGTCGCAGTTCATCAGATCCTCGGCGGCCACCACCTCCACCTGGGGCAGCGCATCGTAGTCCCAGGGATAGGCGATCTGGTTGATCTCGAACTCCCAGCGGGCGGCGGCCTTCTCGCTGATGTCGCAGATGCCGATGGACTCGATCACATCAGCGCCCAGAAGGCGCAGGCCCAGCAGCAGGGTGCTGCCCACATCGCCCAGCGCCAGCAGATGGACCCGCAGCTTCTTTTCGGGCTTCTTGCCGCCGAAGCCGCCCTGCAGCAGGGTGCGCCAGGCGGGGTGGGCCATGTTGACGGCGCGCAGCTTGCCCGCCTCGGAGGCGTCGGCAGTCACATCGTCCAGCAGACCGGGGGCCACCGCATGCAGAGCGCTGCCGTTCAGCCAGGACACATCCTCATGGGCGGTCAGGGTGCGGGGGTCGGTGACCTTCCATGCGGCGCGGTTGGCGTCCAGCTCAGGGTTGTTCACCAGGTAAACCAGAGAGCCCTCCTTCCAGTCGGCGGGAGAGGCCTGCTCAAAGGGCAGGTCGGCGGTGGTGCAGCAGATGGTGCCGTCAATGTTGTAGTAGTTCAGCATAGAGCGCTGTCTCCTTTACTTTTATATATATATGTGTGGCCGGGCCGCTCACAGCAGCAGCCCGCGGGTGCGGCGCAGCATCTCCAGATCGTTCTCCAGATAGACGCTGGGGGCCAGGTTCACGTCGTAGCTCATGCAGCTTCCCTTGTCGGGGCACAGGGGCAGGATGATCGCCTCGCTCAGGCGGGCAAGGGTCAGGTTGCGGCCGAACTGGGCCCGGTATAGGCCCTCCAGCACCAGGAACAGATCCCGCGCATTCTCAAGGCAGCACTCCGAGAAAGCGAACATGGCCTCGCGGCTGCAGCCCTCCAGCTTGGGGGCGGTGTAGGGCAGGATCATGTTGATGGACGGCTGCAGGCCGGCCTGGCGGGTGTCACGGCGCACCGTGTCGCCGCCGATGAAGGGATACAGAGTGGACTCCACGAACCAGTGCCGCAGGGTGGGGATGGTGTACACGCTCTCCACCGGCAGGCCCCAGTCGGCCAGGCTGTCGCGGCCATAGCCGGACAGCATGCCCAGCAGCACCGAGCGGATCTGCACGCCCTCCTGCTTGAACAGGGGCAGGATGGTCTTGAGGCGGCCGCCGTGGTGCAGCAGGTCGTCCACCAGCACCACCGGCCGGTCAAAGGACTTGATGGCCCGGATCTGGCTGACCAGCGGGCTGTAGCCGGGGAACGGCTCGATGCTGTCCCGGGACAGATCCGGCTCGTACACCTTGTCGGTGTGCAGGGTCTTGGTGACCGTGTTGGGCACCACCCGGCCGCGCAGGATCTTGCCGAAGGGCACGCACATCACCGGACCCAGCTTGCGGGGGGTGGTGGGCTGGCGGGGCACACCGTTCAGGGCAGTGATCCGGTCCACCATGCGCTGCATGATGCTGGCCGAGGGCACACTGAGCACCAGCTTGCCCGGATACATTTTGGTCATGGCCAGCTGCAGTTTGCGGTGAGCCGTGCGGCAGGCCTCCAGCGCGGCAGGCTCATGGGCAAAGGGTTCCTTCAGGGTGGTGTGCAGGTTCTGCAGCAGCACCAGCGGCTGGTGCATATCGGTCAGGTAGATGGGCCGGCCGGCAGCGCCCGGGGCGGGCACGAAGCCCTGCCGCTCCAGCGCATCCTCCATCTTCACATGGCACAGCCCCTCCAGCGGGGCGAACACCGCATAGTTGCAGGTGTTGGCCAGGCCCTGCGCCACCGTCTCGGCCAGCAGCAGCTGCCAGCTGTCGGGCAGGGGGTCGTCGTGCCGCAGGTAGATGCCGCCGATGAACAGGATGCGGCCGCAGGCGCTGCGGCGCACATAGTCGGCCAGTTCCAGATTGCGCAGGGTGGTGAACAGCTGCTCCGGCTGCAGGAAACGCATCCGGGTAAAGCCCACGGCCTCGCTGTCCTCGCCGGCGCGGCGCAGCACCATCAGGCTGTCGCGGGTCTGCAGCAGGCTGGCCTCGATGAGGGCGGCCTGGGGGTCGTCCTTCAGCACGTCCTTCAGCGCCTCGATCTGCCAGTCCTCCGGCTGCTCGATGAACTGGAAACTCCCCTCCGGGGTGGGCAGGCCGCGCTTGTACTTGGGCTCGCGCAGATACAGGCCGCGCTGGTAGATGAACTCCTGCACGATGGGGTCGATCAGGTTGGAGATGTCCCGGTTCAGGTCGATGTTCTCCCGGATGCGGGTGGAGCTGATGTCCTCCAGATGGGTGGGGAGCTCCAGCTCCACCACCTTGGCGTTGATCAGATCGCGGGGGGCGCGCTGGCTCTCCACCTCCCGCTCGGACACGCTGGCCCGGCGGAACACGATGTGGTTCATGTTGTGGACGGAGGTGGGGCCCTCGGGGGCCAGATAGGCCGAGGCGCCGGCGATCACATCGCTGCCCACCACCAGATAGACCTCCCGGTCGGGGAACACCGACTTCAGGCGGGCCAGATCGGTGGGGTTGGCGATGTTCACCGGGATGTCGTCCGGGAACAGATGCACATGGAACTCGTCTGCCACCGACATGCTGACGATCTGGCGGCGGATCAGATGGGGCTGGGTGTTCTTGGACCAGGAGAACTCGTCCACGGCCAGATACACCTCGTAGCCCATGTCACGGATGGCCCGCACGATGCCCTTGTGGGACAGGGTGAAGGGGTCGAAGGTGCCCGGGAAGAAGGCGATCTTGTTCCAGGTCCTGACCGGGAGCTGGCCCTTCTCCACCCGGTAGTTGGAGATATAGCGGTAGATATGGCTCAGTGCGCCCGCCCGATAGTACAGGGACAGGGGGGTGACCTCGTTCTCATCCAGGAAGAACAGCAGCTTCTGGAAGCACAGGCCGAACAGGTGGTTCTTCTCGCCCTCGTTCAGCCGGTCGGTGGCAAAGAGCTGGCCCAGCAGCAGCAGGGCCTCCTGGCGCACAGGGGCGCGGTGGTTGGCAAGGCCGCTCAGCAGGCAGCCCAGCAGCCGGTCGCCCCGGGCGGTGTACACGTCGTCCGGCTCAAGGAACCGCTCGGCGTACTCGTCGTAGCACTCCAGAATGACCGCCAGCGTGTCCAGCGCCACCGACACGATGCGCTCGTTGGCGCTGGCCAGGTCGGCGTGGAGGGTCTCGATCAGCTCGTCGAGCTGCTCCGGGGGCAGCCACATGGCGAACTCGCCCAGATACTGGGGGATGTACTTGGAGAACTCGTACTCGCCCACCTCCAGGCCCTTCACCAGCTCCACCGAGATCTCGTTGCGCTGGTCGGGGCGCAGCAGCTTGACGATGCGCAGCAGCGCCTTGCCGGCATCCATGCGCACTACCACCTGCTCGCTGACCTTGATCAGGTTGCACAGGTGGGTGGCGATGTGCAGGATGTGGTCGGTGCAGCCCTGATCCACCTGGTCGGCCAGCAGCTTGATGTTCACCGCCTTGACGATCCAGTGGGTACCGGACTTCAGGTTGTCCAGGAAGATCTCGCTGACCACATCGGTGCCGTACAGGATGCGGCGGTACATCCCGGTCTCCATGCCCAGGCCGCTGAGGATGCGGTACTGCAGGAACAGGGTGGTCAGGTCGTTCTGCACCGGCATGGCGGTGGTCAGCAGGGCGATGCGCTGCCGGCCCGGGTGCCCGGCCGGCAGCCGGCCGGCCATCTGCTTGAAGAAGCGGGCCGCCGCGATGCGCAGAGGCAGCGCGTCCCGCAGGAAGTAAAAGGCAGCGAACTCCACCATGGCGTTCAGCTCTGCGTCGGTGCAGTCGTCCATGGGCAGGTCGTAGAGGGTATCCAGAAGGGCAAAGGCGCCGTCGTCGTCCACCCGGCCGGGGTTCTCATACCAGTGGGCGAAGGCGTGGAAGAACTCGGCCCGGTCACCGGGCAGCGCGTGGTTCCACAGGCTGTTCACCACGCCCTTCAGCGAGTAGCCGATCCAGCTCTTGTGCTGCTGGGTCAGCTTGTGGTCGGGGCGGATGATCCGGTCCAGCGTCTTGCTCCACAGGCCCAGCGCAGTCTGCTCGGCCACGTCGGGGGTGTTGGCGGGGCGTTCCTTGCGGTAGCCGGCATTGAAGCGGGCCACCACCTGGCCGGTCAGGTCCGCGGCGTAGCGGCGGATGTCGCCCTCGCGGTTGCACAGCAGCTCATACAGGAAGTCCAGCAGCTGGATCTTCTGGGGCGCGTCCAGATAGGTGGAGTACTCCCGCAGGATGTCCAGATAGGCGCGGGTGTTCTTCCAGTCCTTCTCGCTGCGGGCCGCCTCCAGCAGGTTGCCGAAGGTACGCTCGTAGGCCAGCGTCTGCATCACGTCCAGGTTGTGGCGGATGCCCAGATACACAAGGCTCTGGATGGTGTCGTCCACGCTGCGCAGCACCACCGAGGGCATCTGCTGGGGTGCGGCGGGCGCACCGTTCAGCTCCACGTCCACGCCCAGGCTGCGCATGTAGTCCTCGAAGTCGTGCAGACGGGCATAGACGAACTTGTAGCGGCGGCGCTTGGCCTCGTCCACGTTGTCCAGCTTGGACAGGATCACATCAAAGCTGGCGTCCAGGTCATAGATGCGGGTGCGCTCCTTGCCGTCGGGGCCCCGCTCCTGCTTGGAGCGGAAGTCTGCGTAGATGAGCAGCAGGCTCTCCACGGTCAGGTTTTCCGGCTCCAGATCCCAGGTGGAATGGTTGGCCGCGATGTGGCCGATGGAGGGCAGACCCATGCGGGTGAACCATTGATCAGTGTAGAAGTAGTGCAGATAGGGCACCCGCTCGCCGGGCTTGCAGCCGTACTTGCCCAGGTCGTGGCCGGCCGCCGCGCCGCTGACCAGCGCCAGATCCACCGGCACGCCCGCCGCAGCAAGGCCCCGGGCGGCGATCATGGCCACATAGTGCACACCGGCGATGTGGCTCAGGGTGCTGAAGGGGGTGGCCTCGTTGCCCAGCCGCAGCAGCACGTCGATGTGCTGCTCCTTCCAGGCCTGCATCATGCTCATGTATTCGCCGCCGCGCAGGCAGCCCGCCGCCTCCTCCGCCGTCAGGAAAGCAAAGTCCAGCTCCTTGTCAAAGGGCATCACCTCGCGCTCGAAGTCCAGCACCAGGTGCAGCGTCTCGATGAACAGGATGCAGGCGCCCCAGCAGCGCTCGTCGTCCGCCCGCTGGCCCAGGTCCGGGTACAGCAGGCGGCTGGCGGTGCCGTAGGCGTACTTCAGCCAGCCGCCCTCCGGCTCTTCGGGGCCGGCCAGCCGCTCCATGGCGGGGCGGCACACCTCCAGCACGTCCGCGCAGAGGATCCGCTCCCGAATGGGCAGCACAGCGCTCAGCCGCTCCTGCCAGGGGAAGTGGTTCCACAGCTCGCTGACCGTTTCGCGCTCCAGCCCGCTCTGGCTCAGAAAACGGCGGCTGGTCAGCCGCTGGCCCAGCTCGGTGCAGGCGCGCTGCAGTTGTTTCTTTACGTTCATAAGGGTCTCCTCTCGCCGCGCGCCCGGGGCAGTGCCAAACGCCCGCCCGCGGCCCGTCCGCAGCAAAAATTGTGCATTCTACATCAGTATACCACACAAAACCCCCGGTCGGCGAGCCTCAAGCTTTGGCATAGTGACGAAAAGCAGCACGATTTCTTGTGCGTTTTTCGCTTTTTTCTCGCAAAGCGCCTGAATTGTCAAAACTTTCGAATTCTTTGCGCCGATTTTACACCGCAGGGCCCCTCTGCCCTCCCCTGGTACGCCGGGATGTGCTATAATGAGCAAAACCGCCGTCAGGCACTGCGAAGGAGGGCCGCACCATGCGGATCGAGCACGTCGCACTGTATGTGAACGACCTTGAGGGAGCAAAGGAATTCTTCGTCCGGTATTTCGGGGCCGCGCCCGGCGAATGCTACCACAACCGGACCACCGGGTTTCGCTCGTATTTTCTGACCTTTGAGGGCGGCGCCCGGCTGGAAGTGATGACCCGCCCCGACCTGGACGACCTGCCCAAGCCCCTGGCCCGCACCGGCTACGCCCATACGGCCTTCTGCCTGGGCAGCCGGCAGGCGGTGGACGAGCTGACCGCACGGATGAAGACGGATGGCTTCGGGGTGGTCAGCGGCCCGCGCACCACCGGCGACGGCTATTACGAGAGCTGCATCCTCGGGCCGGAAGGGCTCCAGATCGAGCTGACCGAATGACCCGCCCGACCCACCACGCAAAACCTGCAACAGCAAAGGAGATGTTCCGAACATGAAACTGAATTACAAGCGCACCTTCTTTGTGGGACTTGCCTTTCTGTCCATCAGCGCCTTCTGGCAGATGTACGACAGCATCGTCCCGCTCATCCTGCAGAACACCTTTCATCTGAATGAATCGCTGATCGGCTCCATCATGGCGGTGGACAATGTGCTGGCGGTGTTCCTGCTGCCCGTCATCGGCACCCTGTCCGACAAGGTGGACACCCCCATCGGCAAGCGGATGCCCTTTATCCTGGGCGGCACCGCCGCGGCCGTCTGCCTGATGATGCTTCTGCCCTATGCGGACGCCACCCGGCAGCTCGGGCTGTTCGTGCCTGCACTGGGGCTGACCCTCATCGCCATGGCCAGTTACCGCTCGCCCGCCGTGGCCCTGATGCCCGACCTGACCCCCAAGCCCCTGCGCAGCAAGGGCAACGCGGTCATCAACCTGATGGGCGCTGTGGGCAGCGTGTACTCCCTGCTGCTCATCCGGTTCCTGGTACCGGAGGGCGACGACCCCAGCTATCTGGCGGTCTTTCTCGGGGTGGCCGGCATCATGGTGCTGGCGGTGGTCGTGCTGTTTCTGACCATCCGTGAAAAGCCCCTGGCCGCCCGGATCGCCGCCCAGTACCCGGACGAGGACGCCCCCGCTGCGCCGGATGCCCCCGCCGCGCCTCTGGCCCCCGAGGTGATGCGGAGCCTGCGCTTTATCCTGGCTTCCATTTTCCTGTGGTTCACCGCCTACAACGCCGTGACCACCGCGTTCTCCCGCTATGCCGTGACCGTGTGGAAGATGGAGGGCGGCGGCTTCGCAAGCTGCCTGATGGTGGCCACCGTGGCAGCCATCCTCAGCTACATCCCCATCGGCAACATCGCCTCCCGCATCGGCCGCAAAAAGACCATCATGCTGGGCCTGTGCGCCATGTTCATCAGCTACACCGCCGTGCTGTTCTACCCCACCTACAACGTCACCGCCAATTTCTTCTTTGCCCTCATCGGCATGGGCTGGGCGGCCGTAGGCGTCAACTCCCTGCCCATGGTGGTGGAGATGAGCCGCGGCAGCGAGGTGGGCAAGTACACCGGCCTGTACTACACCTTCTCCATGAGCGCCCAGATCATCACCCCCATCCTCAGCGGCTTTTTGCTGCAGTACGTGTCCTACAGCGCTCTGTTCCCCTACGCCATGTTCTTCACCGCCTGCGCCCTGTTTACCATGAGCCGGGTCCGGCACGGCGATTCCCGCCCGGTGCAGAAACCGTCTGCACTGGAGAACTTCGACACCGACGACTGACCCTGCGAGGTATCTGACCATGCTGTATCTGTGCTTATTTCTTCTGGCGGCGGCCGCCGTGTACCTGTGGGCCATCCTGCCCCGGATGACCGCCCGGCCCGACCGCTCTCCCCTGCTGGCCCAGCGCTGCTACGCCCACCGGGGCCTGCACGACAACGCCACTGACGCCCCGGAAAACTCCATGGCTGCCTTCCGCAAGGCGGTGGAGGCCGGCTACGGCATCGAGCTGGATGTGCAGCTCTCGAAGGACCGCATCCCGGTGGTGTTCCACGACGAGACCCTTCGGCGGGTGTGCGGCGTGGAGGGCAAGGTGCGGGACTACACCTTTGAGGAGCTGCAGCAGTTCCGGCTGTGCGGCACCGGGGAGCGCATCCCCCGCTTTGAGGACTTCCTGAATCTGGTGGACGGCAGAGTTCCCCTCATCATCGAGATCAAGATCCACGAGAACGCCGGCGAGGTCTGCTCCCGTGCAGATGCCCTCATCCGGGAGTACAAGGGTGTGTATTGCATCGAATCCTTCCACCCCTTTGCTGTGAAGTGGTACAAAGAGCACCGCCCCGAGGTGGTGCGCGGCCAGCTCTCCTCCAACTTCAAAAAGGCCAACGGTGAGGAGCCCGCCGAGCAGTGGCTGGTGCACCATCTGCTGACCAACTTCCTGTGCCGGCCGGACTTCATCTCCTACGACTGCCGCTACCGCTCGAATCTGTCCCGTCGGCTGTGCAGCCTGCTGGGCGCGCTGCCCGTGACCTGGACGGTGCGCAGCCAGGCCGAGCTGGACGCCTGCCGCGACCAGTTTGAGCTGTTCATCTTCGAGGGCTTCATCCCGGAGCTCTGACCCATCTCCATCGTCAAACAACAGAGCGCCCCCCGCGGCACACAGCCTGCGGGGGGCGCTCTGTCCGGTTTTATGAAAAAGGAGCGGGATCAATCCAGCTTCAGGTCGTTCTCTTTGATCCAGCCCATGCGGCGCAGGATCTCGCAGAAGATGACGCTGAGTACGGCGGGCAGCACAAAGCAGATC
>JAFUQL010000193.1 GCA_017472375.1 Oscillospiraceae bacterium
TCTTCATCTGCTTGGCCTTATCCATGGCGTCGCGGCGGATGTTGCGCACCGCAACCTTGGACTCCTCGCCCAGCTTGGAGACCTCCTTGGCCAGCTGCTTACGGCGCTCCTCGGTGGGGGCGGGGAAGGTCAGACGGATCATGGTGCCGTCGTCGACCGGGTTGATGCCCAGATCGCTGGCCTGAATGGCCTTGGAGATGGGACGGATCAGGGTGCGGTCCCAGGGGGTGATGGTAAGGATGCGAGCCTCGGAAACAGCGATGGAAGCCAGCTGCTGCAGCGGGGTGGGGGCGCCGTAGTACTCGACAACGATCTTATCCAGAACAGCGGGGTTGGCGCGGCCGGCGCGCACAGCGTTCAGCTCGCGGCCCAGATGGTCCAGAGCGCCGTTCATTTTCTCTTCGTAAACTTTGGTGTTGCTTGCCATGATGATTTCTCCTTATAACTTATTCGTGGCGGCAGCGCCGCATTCGTTTTGAGTTGGCGGAATTACTCCTCGTAAACCAGAGTGCCCACATTCTCGCCCTGCACAGCCTTGGCAATGTTGGCGGGATCACGCATATCAAACACAAGGATGGGCAGCTTGTTGTCCCGGCACAGAATGGCGGCAGCGCCGTCCATGACCTGCAGGTTGTCCTCCAGCACCTTGGTAAAGGTGAGGGTATCGTACTTGACCGCGTCGGAATATTTGTTGGGGTCCTTGTTGTAGACGCCGTCCACCATAGTGGCCTTGAACATCACATCGGCGCTGATCTCCACGGCACGCAGTGCGGTGGTGGTATCGGTAGAGAAGAAGGGGTTGCCGGTGCCGCCGCCAAACAACACGACCTTGCCGGCCTCCATGGCCTTCAGAGCATCCTTGCGGGTAAAGGCAGGGGCAATCTGGGGCATGACAAAGCTGGTGAACACCTCGTTGGGCACGCCAAGCTGATCCAGCATATCGGAAACAGCCAGACAGTTCATGACGGTAGCCAGCATACCGATCTTGTCGGCCAGAGTGCGCTCCATCGTGCCGCTGGTACGGCCGCGCCAGAAGTTGCCGCCGCCGACCACGATGCCGATCTGAACACCCAGATCACGTGCGTCCTTGATGCCCTGACAAATGGCCTGCAGGGTGGGCTCGTCAAAGCCGGTGCCCTTGGCGCCGCCCAGCGCCTCGCCGCTGAGCTTGAGGAGAATGCGTTGATATTTCAATGCCATATGTTACACCATCCCATAGCAAATCTATTTTATATATTTTACAATAAAAACCACCGGATGTAAAGGTGCGGCCCGTGAAGAAAATGAGGTTTTGGCCGCCGTTCTTCCTCAGAGAGAACTCTGCCGCACCAAAAAAGCACCGACCGCTCGCAGGCAGTCGGTGCAGTCCTTGTTATTCTGATTCCAGCGGCAGATTTTCCAGCCCCGGGATGCTGCGCAGCTCTTGCAGCAGCGCAACACGGGACACGGCCTGCGGCCCGGCAGCCGGAGAGTGCAGCCGGATGTTGGTGGGCAGGTCCCAGCGCTCCGGGATGACAATGGTGATTCTGCTGCCTTTTTGTTGTGGGGTAAGGTCGATCTTCCAGCCCAGCATACGGCAGTATTCCCCGCACAGCAGCAGCCCTGTGCCAAGCTGCCCTATCGGCCGGTTCGGCTGTACATCCGGCCCGGACGGAACAAAGGCCGACGCTGCCTGCTGCCGTGTAACACTGCGGCCGTTGTTCTGCACCGTAAGCAGCAGCTCGCCCCGACGGCGGTCAAGAGCAAAAACGACCTGCTCGCCCGAAGAACAGGCCCGCAGACTATAGCCAAGCAGATGCAGCAGCACCCGCTCGGCAAGAACCGGGTCGGCAACGGTATACCACAGATCTCCCGGTTCGTACTGCAGTGTAAGCCGCACCCCGATGGCACGGTGGATAGCCTCGTGATCTGCGCAAAGGCTGCGCAGAACCGAGGCAAGGTCCAGACCGACCTTCTGCACCGGCACACTACCGCAGACACACATACACAGCTGGGTAAAGTGATCGACCAGCCGGTTCATTCCCTCAACGGCAGAGTGGATATCCCGAAGTGAATCCTGTACCATCTGCGGCGAATACTCCCGGCCATGGCGCTCCAGATGATCCTGCAGAAAATGCCGATTCCATTCGATCAGCTCCAATGGGCGGGCAAACTCGGCCGCAGCGGTGTTCAGCGCCATTTCGTAGCCAAGCAGACGCTCCCGTTCCCGCTCTCTGGTTTGTTCCAACAGTTCTTCCATTTGTCGGCTCCTTTTTCTTTACTCCGGCAGAGTTTCTGATAATTCCGCCGCCAGTGCGTTGATCAGACGAATGGGGGTAACACGAGTCTGCAGCAGCGCATGTCGCTGCAGAAATGCCGGATATGCTTCGCCGGAACTATCATTCAGGGCACGAATCATTCGCTGCAGGCCGCTTTCGATGGCACTGGGCTCTACACCATGCCGTACCGCCACCTCGGCCAGCACCTGCTTGCGCAGCAGCTCACTGTGCGGATTTTCCAGTACCACGGTTACTGCATCGGTAAGATAGCTGCAATCCCGTCGGCGATTGTGTACGCCCCATTGCCGGTACTGCTGCTGACACAGCGTAGGAATCCGTGCCGCAAATGACCCAAACCAGCTGTGGATGGCCTGAATCAATCGGTCCGGGTCATTCATCCGGGCAAGGCAGCGCACCGAGCCATAGCGGGAAAGCGCTTCGCACAGCTCCAGATAGCGATACCGGGTCAGCACAAATATTGCCGGCCGCAGAGGCAGTTCCAACTTCGCAAGCGCCTGGACAAACTGTTCGGCATCCTGATCCTGCAGCCGCTCATCCAGCACAATGACCGGATATTCGGATCCTGACTGTAAGGCAGACAGCAGGTCCCGGCCACGGCGATAGGCCGCGCACTGCGCAAATACTTCGTGGTCCAGCAGGTAGTTGCCCAGAACCCGGGCAATGCAGGGATCGTCGGCCGCAATGGCAACCGTTGCGCTGCGCAGCTGTTGAAAGCGATCTGCCTCAAAGTGCATGACAGAGAAACCCCTTTCCGTTTGTAGATTTATCTTACAGATTTATTGTACAAAAGAAGACTGCGGTTTCGCAACTGTAAAAAGTCATCGAAAATCATCGTTTTGTGTCGATTGAAGGCGAGCAAACCGCCCTGCGCCCCCACACAAGCAAAAAGTCATCGATAAATCGTCACTCTATCCATGCTCTTCTTGCAGTTAAACGACCCTCCACATCCGCGCCAATGGTGAAATCTTTGTGAAGCCAACACAGTAAACCACGCACTGCGGTTGTCGGCCCGATCTGACATCCATACTACGGCAAAACAATACAAAAAAAGCGCCGTGCGATACATGGTGTATCCGGCACGGCGCTCTGTAGATGGCATATAACCCGATGAATGATACATTTCGCACCTTTTTACTGATTGGGTTCATAATTATCAATCAATGGTTGCTTTGATGCGATTGGTCAGCTGTGTTGGGATGCTCTCCTCAACGTCCCACATAATGGTGTTCTTCTGTGCGATGTCAAAGTGCAATCGCTGATCCTTCTGGCATAGCTGGATTACCGGCTTCCCAACACCAAGTGCATATCCTTCTTCAAAGTAGGCTCCGTTGTTCTTGTGGGTAAGATCGACAACAACAAATTTGCTGTCCCGAATGTACTTCAAAAGTTCCGGGGTGATAAAATCATTGTGCTGTACTTCGTCAATAAAGATTGCATGGTACCCAGCATCTTTTATACCCTGGCGAATGGCCTCGCGGAGCTTCAATGTTTCTTCACCAAACTGCATAGCTACCAGAACATTTCGTCCGTGGGCAGAATATTTCTGCAGCTCATCAATGCGAGCATATCCCTCAGGAGTAA
>JAFUQL010000194.1 GCA_017472375.1 Oscillospiraceae bacterium
TGTATGACCGCGCCCTGGGCATCAGGTATATGCTGGGCTGCTGGGATATTCTGGACCGCCTGAACGGCGAGGTGTAAGCGGGGAGGATCGTTCAATGAAACCGTTCATGGACAAGGACTTCCTGCTCTCCACCGAGACTGCGAAGATGCTGTACCACGATGTGGCCGAGAAGATGCCCATCATCGACTACCACTGCCACATCAACCCCCAGGAAGTGGCCGAGGACCGTAAGTTCGACAACATCACCCAGGTCTGGCTGGGCGGTGACCACTACAAGTGGCGCCTGATGCGCGCCAACGGCGTGCCCGAGGAGCTGGTCACCGGCAATGGCGACGACCGGGAGAAGTTCCGTGCCTTTGCGGGCACCCTGCCCAAGGTCATCGGCAACCCGGTCTACCACTGGAGCCATCTGGAGCTGCAGCGGGTGTTCGGCATCACCGAGCCTCTCACCGCCGACAACGCGGACGAGGTCTACGACAAGTGCAACGAGATCCTCAAGGGCTACTCCGCCCGCGCTCTGATGGAGAAGTTCGACGTGCGCGCCATCGGCACCACCGACGACCCCATTGATTCGCTGGAGTGGCATGAGAAGATCGCCGCGGATGAGAGCATCTCCATCCAGGTGCTGCCCACCTTCCGCCCGGACAAGGCCATCAACATCGAGAAGGCCGGCTTTGCCGACTACATCCGCAAGCTGGGCGAGGTGGTCGGCCGCGAGCTGACCAGCGCCGAAGATGTGGCTGCTGCCCTGTGCGAGCGCATCGACTTCTTTGCTGCCCATGGCGCCCGCTTCGCAGATCATGGTCTGGACTACTGCATGTACGCTGTGCCCGACTCTGCGGTGGCCAATGAGGCCTTTGCCACCGGTATGGCCGGCGGCGTGCCCGAGAAGGCTCTCACCGATGCCTACAAGACCCTGGTGACCGTGGCCTGTGCCAAGAAGTACGCCGAGCTGGACTGGGCGATGCAGATCCACTTCGGCTGCCTGCGCAACCCCAACACCCGGATGTTCGCCAAGCTGGGCCCCGACACCGGCTACGATGCAGTCAACAGCATGTCCGGCGTGGAGAACGTCGGCCCCCTGCTGAACGCCTTCAACGAGAACGACGGCCTGCCCAAGGTCATCCTGTACTCGCTGAATCCCAACGACAACACTGCGCTGGTGACCATCATGGCCAGCTTCCAGGGCGGCGGCGTGGCCGGCAAGATCCAGCACGGCAGCGCCTGGTGGGTCAACGACAATATGCCCGGCATGCGCCAGCAGCTCACCGATCTGGCTCTGAACGGCGTTCTGGGCCGCTTCATCGGTATGCTGACCGACAGCCGCTCTTTCCTGAGCTACACCCGCCACGAGTACTTCCGCCGCATCCTGTGCGCCCTCATCGGCGAGTGGGTGGAGGAGGGGTACTACCCCAACGACGAGAAGCAGCTGAAGGCGCTGATCGCCGACCTGTGCTACAACAACACCAAAGAGTATTTCCGCTTTGATGTGTGATTTTTAAAATTCAGACCACTGGGAGGTAATGACAATGAACAAGAATGTTTTGGACACCGATCTGACCGGTAAGGTCGCAGTCGTCACCGGTGCCGGCGGCATCCTGTGCGGCGGTTTTGCCAAGGTCCTGGCCCGCGCCGGCGCGAAGGTCGCCCTGCTGGACCTGAACGAGGAGGCCGCTGCTGCCTGCGCCGCCGAGATCGTCGCCGAGGGCGGCGTGGCCAAGGCTTACGGCTGCAACGTGCTGGACAAGGAGATCTGCTACGCTGTGGCAGACAAGGTCGCGGCCGATCTGGGCCCCTGCGACATCCTGATCAACGGTGCCGGCGGCAACAACCCCAAGGCTACCACCGATAAGGAGTACTTCGAGGTGGGCGACATCGATGCCGATACCAAGAGCTTCTTCGATCTGGATGCCGGCGGCGTCAGCTTCGTGTTCAACCTGAACTTCCTGGGTACTCTGATCCCCACTCAGGCGTTCGCCCGCCAGATGGTGGGCCGTGAGGGCTGCAA
>JAFUQL010000195.1 GCA_017472375.1 Oscillospiraceae bacterium
CGCAGGTAATAGATGATGCGATCGGGAGGAGTCTCCACCATGGGACAGCGATGCACCGCACCGGAAAGCCGCCGCGCCACCGAGGTGGGCATCACCGCCCACGCGCCCTCGTCCTGCAGCAGATCCTCCATCCACGCCATGTGATCCAGCAGGATGGTGGGCATGGCGTCCGCGCCAAACCAGTAATCGTGCCACTGGTCGCACTCCGGGTTCCAGGGCATCCGCACCTCCCGGGCAGGGTCCAGCATGGTGGGGTGTACGGGCTGTTCCGGGGCTTTGTCCCGGTTCATCACCAGCACCATCGGTTCCCGGAACGCTGGCACAGTTTCCACCCGGCGGCGGAACATATTGTCCGAGATGAACGCCAGATCCGCCATACCCATGGCCACGTCCTCATATCCCATGATAGAGCGGCAATTCTGGTATTTCACCCGCACCCGGTCATCCTCCCGGAGGAACCGCCGCAGTGCCGGCCCCAGAATGTAGGTGCTGACGCTGACGATGGATTCCAGATTCAGCACCAGCCCATTGTCCAGACGTTCAATGGAGCGGGCCTCCCGCCATACGGCCAGCCACTTTTCCGCCACCGGCATAAAGGCGCGGCCCTGCTCGGTCAGCTCTACCGATTTGTGTCCCCGGCCTCGCTCAATCAGCTGGTAACCCAGCTCCCCCTCCAGCGTACGGATGCGGTGGCTGAGCGCCGGCTGGGTCACATAGAGCTGCTTTGCCGCACCGGAAATGGTGCCGCAGCGCACTACCTCCAAAAAGGCTTCGATCTCAAGGTGAGTCATGGGACAGTCTCCTCTCTGCGGGTTCTTGCGAAACCTGGTCTGATTCGATTTTAATATAATATTTTATTTATATTTTAGCAAGCAAAATTGCATTTTACAAATATATCAAGCTATGGTATCCTCAAATCAAGGCAAATTCTTTTGCACGATACAGTATAAAATGCAAAGCAGCCCGCATACCGGGCTCTTGTTTTTCAGAAAGGATGACCGCCATGACCCGCACCCACGACCTGACCTGCGGCCCGATCCGCCCCCAGCTCATCGAGCTGGCCGTTCCCCTGCTGCTGGGCAACATCCTGCAACAGTTCTACAACACCATCGACAGCTTCATCGTAGGGCGCTATGTGGGCCTTGATGCCTTTGCGGCACTGGGCGTGGCCGGCACGGTGATGAACCTGTTTGTGTTCGTGCTCACCGGCTTCTGTTCGGGCATCTCCATCATTCTGGCGAACTTCTACGGGCGCAAGGACTACGGCGGCTTCCGGCAGGAGGTCTGGCTCAGCACCGCGCTGGGCACCGTGGCCACGGCGGCGCTCAGTCTGGTGGGCTTTGCGGCCATGGGGCCGGTCCTTGCCCTCATCCAGACCCCCGCTGACCTGATCCCCCCGGTGCGGGAGTACCTGACCGTCATTTTCATCGGTCTGGTCAGCACCTATCTGTACAATCTGTGCGCCGCAGCACTGCGTGCGGCGGGTAATTCGGCGGCAGCGCTGGGTGCGCTGGCCATCGCTATGGGCACCAATCTGGTGCTGGACTATCTGTTCGTGGCGGTGCTGGGCTTCGGCGTGGCCGGTGCAGCATGGGCGACCGTTCTGGCACAGCTTTTGTCGGTGGCCATCTGCGTGATCTACTGGAAGCTCCATTTTTCTCACCTGTTGTTCACCTCCGCCGATATGCACTACGACCACAGCCTTGTGACCCAGTCGGCCAATTACGGGCTGGTCTCCGCACTGCACCAGTCCAGCCTGTACATCGGCAAGCTGCTGGTGCAGGGCGCGGTAAACACCATGGGCACGCAGGTCATCGCCGCCTACACCGCCACCATGCGCATCGAGGGCTTCCTCAACTCCTTCGGCGACAGCGGTGCCGCCGCCGTGTCGGTGTTCGTGGCCCAGAATGAGGGCGCCCGCGATCGCCGCCGCGCCAAGGATGGCTTCCGCATGGGCATGAAGCTGATGCTGGCCATGTTTGTGGTGCTGGCCGTGGTGATGGTGCTGGTGGCCCGCCCCTGCACCCAGTTCCTGGTGGGCGAGACCGAGGGCCTCACCGTCGAGAGTGCCGTGGGCTACCTGTGGGTCATCGCCCCCTTCTACGCACTCAACTTCATCGGCAGCGTGTTTGTGGGCTTTTACCGCGGCCGTGGCCTGGTACACGTCCCGGTCATCGGCACCTGCCTGCACATCAGCATCCGGGTCATCCTGTCCTACCTGCTGGCGGACGCCATGGGCCTGCCTGCCGTGGCGCTGGCCACCGGCATCGGCTGGTTCTGCGTGAACAGCTACCAGACCCTCACCTACCGCAGCCTGAGCCGCAAGGATGCGCTCGAGGCCGCCTCCGAATAAGATACCCCCTCTTTCCATCATACACACAGAGCACAAAAGGGGCGGCACATCACACGGTGTGCCGCCCCTTTTGTATGGAATTATCGGTCGTGCTCACAGCTGGACGCCGGCCTTGCACAGTTCCACGAACTGCTTGGCCACCCGGGGGCTTCGCCCGCCTGCGCGGATGGCAAACGCCTCCGCCTTGATCATCAGCTGGTCGGAGGGCATCTGCAGTCCGTACTGGCTGGCCAGCTCGGTGACGATCTGGGTGAAGCGGGCCTTGTCCGGCCGGCTGAAGGTGACCGTCAGACCGAACCGTGCCGACAGGCTCATCAGCTCCTGCATGGTATCGCCGTGGTGGATGTCGTCCCCTGCCCGGTCGCTCATGGTCTCCTTGATCAGGTGGCGGCGGTTGGAGGTGGCGTACACCGCCAGATTCTGGCTGCGGCCGCCCACACTGCCCTCCAAAATGGCCTTCAGCGCTGCAAAGTTGTCGTCATTGGCGGTAAAGGACAGGTCATCGATAAACAGAATGAATTTCAGCGGGTTGGCCGCCAGGCTGTCCATCAGCTCCGGAAGCTGATAGAGCTGGTTTTTCTTCACCTCCACAAGGCGCAGGCCCTGCGGGGCAAACTCGTTGGCGATGGCCTTGATGGCGCTGGATTTACCGGTGCCCGCATCGCCGTACAGCAGCACGTTGTTGGCGGGCTTGCCCTCCAGCAGAGCGCGGGTGTTGGCGATGACCTTCTCCCGCTCCCGCTCATATCCAGGAAGCTGCTCCAGCCGCTGCGGGTCGGGGTACTTCACCGGCACAAGATGCCCGTCCTCCAGCGTGAACACATGGTGCCGGGCAAAAACGCCATAGCCCTTATGGCTCACATCGTTCATGCGCTGTGCGTAGGCGGCCCGGAAGTCCGGCTGGCTCACTTCCCACAGAGGCATCGGCCCGTGGGCCTTCATCCCCACCAGCACGGCGGCAGGGGGCAGCTGCGCAACCTCCTCCAGC
Organism: Oscillospiraceae bacterium; assembly: GCA_017472375.1. Lineage (GTDB taxonomy): Bacteria > Bacillota > Clostridia > Oscillospirales > Ruminococcaceae > SFJ001. The sequence continues at coordinate 3,342 of JAFUQL010000195.1, forward strand.
AGGGCCAGTTCCAGCTCCAGGCAGCGGCGCAGCTGCGGGCCGGGGCCGGGAGCGGTGCAGCTCTTGACCACATAGAGGTTCTCGTCCTGCAGGACGGTTTCCAGCAGATAGTCGCTCCAATTTTCGGTGTGGGCAAACAGCGCCGCGCAGAACGCGCCGTACCGCCGCACCTGTTCGGTTTTGTCCTCACCGCATTCCAGCATACGCATAAAGGCAGCCACCACAGGGTCCTGCAGCAGGCCCCGGAATACCACCAGCCCCTCCATGCGGAGGGCGATCTCACGTCGATCCATGCTTCTACCACCTGACGTTTTATTGTTGTTTTCCGCCCTTCCATTCCCGGCGGGCAGCAAGTTCAGTATACTCCTTTCCGCCGCTCACTTCAACCCCCTAAACCACAGGCCGACATTGGCGGGTGCCAAGCGAATATGCCCAAGATCCATACCGGCAAAACACACTGCCGCGCACACAAGGAGGTCACCATGTCCCACGCAAAACCACTCAGCCGGCTGCAGACCGCCCTCAACCTCCGCGCTGTCCCCGGCCCTGCCACGGCTCCGGCAGTCGCCGCGCTGCGCTACCACATCCTGCAGGATGACGACGTCCTGTGCGCCTGCCAGAACGTCCCGGGCGGCTATGTCCTGACCCCGTTCCACCGGCCGGACGGCAGCGCGCTTGTGGCTGTGTTCACCGACCGCGACCGCGCCCATACCTCCGGTATGCTCGTTCACCCCATGCCCCTGCTGGATGTGCTGAGCCGGCTGGCCATGGACGAGCAGCTGGACGGTCTGCTCATCGATGCCGGCACGGTGGATCTCGTCCTCAACCGGCAGACCGCCTGCGATGCGGCCAACGCTGCACTGATGCAGCTGATGGACGAGTGGGACGACGATTGAACGCTTTGCAACACCACTTGACAAAAGTGCCGCAGTTTGATAGAATGAAACACACAGAAAAAATGCGTTACAGCGGGGCCAGGCTGTGGCCCGCACGGGCACAGAGAGACGTCGTTTCGGTGCAAGACGGAGCCGTGTTCCACAGCAGATCTCCCCGCGAGCAGCATCCCGAACTGCGGCCCTGCCGCCCAGTAAGGATCGCCGGCCGGCCCCGTTACAAAGCCAGCGGATGTTGGTCCGCACAGAGCGGCCGCCTGTTTGGGCGGCAATCAAGAGTGGTACCGCGGAGTACTTGAACCGATTCAGTCTCCGTCTCTTGCATCGTAAGAGACGGGGGCTTTTTATTATGCCCGAACGCCCCCGCACACAGCACCGAGCATCTGGGAAAGGAAGTCACACACCATGGTCACACTGGACAAGATCTACCATGCCGCATTCGTTTTGAAGGACGTCGCCCGCAAGACCGACCTCATCGCCGCACCCAACCTGTCCGGCGACAGCGAGCTTTATTTGAAGACCGAAAACCTGCAGGTGACCGGCAGCTTCAAGCTGCGGGGCGCTTACTATAAGATCAGCCAGCTCACCGACGAGGAGAAGGCCCGGGGCATCATCGCCTGCAGTGCGGGCAACCACGCGCAGGGCGTGGCGCTGGCCGCCACCCAGAACGGCATCCGCAGCGTCGTATGCATGCCGGACGGCGCCCCCATCAGCAAGGTGGAGGCCACCAAACGGCTGGGCGCCGAGGTATGCCTGGTGCCCGGCGCCTACGACGACGCCTACGCCAAAGCCTGCGAGCTGCAGGAGCAGACCGGCGCCACCCTCATCCACCCCTTCGATGACGACATGGTCATCGCTGGCCAGGGCACCATTGGCCTGGAGATCCTTGATCAGCTGAAGGACGTGGACGCGGTGATCGTGCCCATCGGCGGCGGCGGCCTGATCAGCGGTGTGGCCTTCGCCATCAAGAGCCTGCGCCCGGACGTGAAGGTATACGGCGTACAGGCCGCCGGCGCGCCCAGCATGGCCAACAGCTTCCATGAGCACGAGCTTCAGGCCCTGCCCGCTGTGTCCACCTTTGCCGACGGCATCGCCGTGAAGCGTCCCGGCGACACCACCTTTGCCATGGTGGAGCAGTATGTGGACGAGATCGTCACTGTGAACGAGGACGAGATCGCCGCCGCCATCCTGGCCCTCATTGAGAAACAAAAACTCATCGCGGAGGGCGCAGGCGCGGTCAGCGTGGCTGCAGCCATGTTCGGCAAGCTGCCCATTCAGGGCAAGAAGGCCGTGTGCCTGGTGTCTGGCGGCAACATCGATGTGAACATCCTGAACCGGGTCATCACCCGCGGTCTGGTGATGGGCGGCCGCAACTCCAACCTGATGATCGCGCTGGAGGACAAGCCCGGCCAGCTGGAGACCGTCTCCCGCATCATCTCTGAGTGCGGCGCCAACGTGGTCAGCGTCTACCACGACCGGGCGGACACCTCCATGACCATCACCAGCTGCTTCCTGAAGCTGGGGCTGGAGACCCGTGACCACGCCCACATCGCCGCCGTGCGCAAGGCTCTCTCGGATGCGGGCTTCACCCTGGTCACTGAGCGCGCCTGAGCCGCATCCTTGTAAAAAACAACACCGCAGCGTTCCTCCTGCCAGCCGGCAGGACGCGAACGCCGCGGTGTTTTTGCTTATAACAGGGTCACAGCTCCAGTTCTCGGCCGTTCAGTACGGCGCGAATCAGGTCATCGCCCCGGTACTCCAGCTTCAGCAGGAAGAAAGGCTCGTCCACTGCGATGAGCTGCAGGAAGATGCGGTCCCCCTCCCACTGGGGCAGCGCCGGGATGTCCGCCTTGTCCACCCACGCCAGGACTCCTTCGTTGCAATCCTCGATCAGCTCGCCCTCAAAGACGTCGCCGGTGAACAGGTGCATATACTCGGTGGGCCAGATGTCCGACACAAAGGTCACCACACCCCGGCAGGTCCAGTGGGTCAGGCTCAGGCCGGTCTCCTCCCGCACTTCGCGCACAAGGCATTCATCGGGGCTCTCCTTGTCCTCAAACTTGCCGCCCACGCCCATCCATTTCCCCTCGTTGGGGTCCTGCTGTTTCTTGACCCGGTGCAGCAGCAGGTATTCATCGCCGCGGCGAATGTAACACAGTGTGGTATTTTTCATGGGTCACCTCAATCCCGGAAGTACAGATCGCGGGTGTACACCTTGTCCAGCACGTCGGCCAGATCCTCCGTGTAGCGATTGGCTATGATCACCGCACTGACCTCTTTGAATTCCGCAAGATCATGCACCACGCGGCAGCCAAAGAACTCCTCTGCCTGCAGCGTGGGCTCGTACACCAACAGGGTCGCTCCGCTGGCTTTCAGACGCTCCATCACGCCCTGGATGCTGGACTGGCGGAAGTTATCGCTGCCCGCCTTCATGGTCAGGCGGTATACGCCCACCACGCCGCTGTTCCCGGCCAGCTCCAGAATGCGCCGCGCCACGAAATCCTTGCGGGTGTCGTTGGCGGTCACGATAGCCTGCATCAGGTTCTGGGGCACGTCCTGATAGTTGGCCAGAAGCTGCTTGGTGTCTTTGGGCAGGCAATAGCCGCCGTAGCCGAAGCTGGGGTTGTTGTAGTAGCTGCCGATGCGGGGATCCAGCCCTACACCCTCAATGATCTGTTTGGTATCGAGCCCACGCATCTCAGCGTAAGTGTCCAGCTCGTTGAAATAACTGACTCGCAGCGCCAGATAGGTGTTGGCAAACAGCTTCACCGCCTCGGCTTCGGTCAGGTCGGTGAACAGGGTGGGGATGTCCTGCTTCAAAGCTCCTTCCTGCAGCAGAGCCGCAAAGGTTCGGGCCCGCTCACACAGGTACTCGCTCTCCTTGGGTGCACCCACAATGATGCGGCTGGGCCACAGGTTGTCGTACAGGGCCTTGCCCTCCCGCAGGAACTCCGGGCTGAACAGCAGCTGCCCCCCACAGCCCATCCGCTCGCCCACCGCCCGGGTGTAGCCCACCGGCACGGTGGACTTGATGACGATGGTTGCCTCGGGCGCATACTCCATGGCCAAGGCCAGTACGGCCTCGACGCTGGAGGTGTCGAAATAATTCTGTTCCGGGTCGTAGTTGGTGGGGGTGGAGACGATGATGTAGTCCGCCCCGGTGTAAGCCTGCCGCGGGTCGGTGGTGGCAGTCAGGTCCAGTGTGCGGTTTGCCAGATACTCCTCGATCTCGGGGTCTGCGATGGGGCTTTGACGGCGGTTGATCTTGTCTACCTTCTCCGGCAGGATGTCCACCGCCCAAACTTCGTGGTTCTGGGCCAGAAGGATGCTGTTGGCCATGCCCACATATCCGGTGCCCGCTACGGCAATCTTCATGCGCGTTCCCTCGCTTTCTATCCTTGTATATGATACCCCGCCGGGGCCGCTCCGTCAAGACAAAGGGCGGGCACATCCGACGCCATCCCGCAAAAAAACACCGAACGGAGCAGCCTTGAGCTGCGCGCCGTACGGTGTCTGTGTTCTCTTGATTTATTTCATGCCAGGCAAGGTCTCTTCAAACAAACGGCAGACCCGCTCGGTCAGCCACTTCACGTTCAGGTCGTCCCGCTCGCAGTAGGTCTTCAGCACACCGGCCAGACCATTGGCGCAAAACTCCACCGAAAACTCGATTTCAGGTGAGATCGTCGTATCCACCACACCTCTGCGGCGGTACAGCTCCAGCAGATATGCGCGGCTGCCTGCCATCAGCATATCCTGCAGCTCTGCCTTCTTTTTGGTGTTGGACAGCCGGCGCACCAATTCCTGATTCTCCACCGCGCAGTTCACCAAAATGCGGGCTGCCTCTGCCGGGCGCTTGGAATCCAGGCATCTGCGCACCACCCGGGATGCATTCTCACGGGTGATCCACTCCATCACTTCCCCAAGGTCGTGAAAATGGTAATAAAAGGTCTGGCGCGAGATCTCGCACCGGCCCACCAATTCTTTTACAGTGATCCGGTCAATGGGCTTTTCCTGCACCATCTGTCCAAAGGTCTGGGCTATGTATTGTTTCATATCCATCGGCATATCCATGGCCTCCATATTGGTTCGTTCCTCACCAATATATTAACACAGGATAACATTTCCCCGCAAGTTCTAAATGATGCGCTTTGTCACAATTGAGCAAATTATCCGTCCTTCTCCACCGCAGTTTTGATCCTCACGCTTCACAAATGCTCAAAAGGGCAGTATAATACAAGCAAGAACCAACCAAGTGAGGTACCGCCATGCGCTACGAGATCATTCCCATCGCCGAGGAGGGCTCTGCCCCCTACGCCCGGCTGTGTGTCTACCTGTGGGATCACACCCCCGAGATCCCCATCGAGGCCCGCCCCCTCATCCTCATCTGCCCGGGCGGCGGCTATCACAAAACCTCCGACCGGGAGGCTGAGGCCGTCGCACTGCGCTTTATGGCCATGGGCTGCCATACAGCGGTACTGCGCTACTCGGTGTCGCCTGCCCGCTGCCCGGTGGCGCTCCATGAGCTGGCCCGCGCCGTGACCCTTCTGCGGGCTCACACCGAGGACTGGCACATTGACCGCTACAAGCTGGTGGTGATGGGCTTCTCCGCCGGCGGCCATCTGGCCGCAAGCTACGGCGTGTTCTGGAACCGCCCCGAACTGTCCGCCGCCATGGGCTGCGACAAAAAGCTGCTGAAGCCCAACGGCCTGATCCTTGGCTATCCGGTCATCACCGCTGAGAAGAAGTTCTGCCACAAGGGCAGCTTTGACCACCTGCTGGGCAGCAAAGCCGAGGCCGAACAGCGGGATGCGCTTTCTCTTGAGAAGCAGGTGGGCAACCAGGTGCCCCGCACCTTCATCTGGAACACCGCACAGGACGATGCCGTCCACCCCATGAACTCGCTGCTGTTCGCACAGGCTCTGCTGCTGAACCATGTGCCGGTGGAGTACCACCTGTACGAAAAAGGCGGTCACGGGCTGAGCCTGGCCAACGAGCAGACGAACGACCTGCAGGGGCAGCGCTTCCAGGCAGAATGCCAGAATTGGGTGACCCTCGCCGAGACCTGGCTGAAGGGCCTGTGACCCCGATGGGAGGTGCCCTATGGAGCAAAAATACATGATCCTGTGCGTGGCAGGCCAGTCCAATGCGGTGGGCTTTGACGAGTCCCCCGTGCCCGCCGACTACCTCGCGCAGTTTGACCGCAGCCGCATCCGTCAGCTGGGTCTGTATGGGGCAGACAATCTGCAGATCGTCCCGCTGGGGGCGTGTGCCCAGAGCTACCAGGATCTTCGCCCCTACAGCAACCCCGCCAATCCCCTGCCCGATCAGGGCACCAAGGGCATCCATCTGCCCCTGGCTCATCGGCTGCTGGCCGCCATCCCGGCGGACTATCACATTCTGGTGCTGTCCTGCGCCTACGTCGGCTGTGGCTTTACGGTGGGCGAGTTCGGCCCCTACGACGCCGAGGGCCTGCGCCCCGCCCCCGGCCCATGGCG
>JAFUQL010000196.1 GCA_017472375.1 Oscillospiraceae bacterium
ATGATCTACTGTCTGACCGGCAAGATCGTAAAAAAGAATCTGGACTCGGTGGTCGTCAGCTGCGGCGGTGTGGGGTATCTTGCGCAGGTGCCCGCCAGCGTGGCCGGTGCCTTGCCCGGTGTGGGGCGTGACACCACCCTGTACACCGTGATGAACGTGACCGAAAACGATGTCAGCCTGTATGGCTTTGCCACCGAGCAGCAGCAGGCCTGTTTCGAAATGCTGACCGCCGTGTCCGGCGTGGGCCCCAAGGTCGGCCTTGCCATTCTCAGCGTGATGGATCCCGACCGGGTGGCGCTGGCCATCTCGGCAGGCGACCACAAGGCCTTCAAGGTCGCCAGCGGTGTGGGCCCCAAGCTTGCCCAGCGTATTGTGCTGGAACTGAAAGACAAGGTGGGCAAGGGCCTTGTGGAGGGTGTCAACCTCGAAACCGTGTCCACCGCGGCAGCTCAGAACAACGCCGCCGCCTCGCAGGCCATTGCCGCGCTGGTGTCGCTGGGCTATGGCCAGAGCGATGCCGCATTGATGGTGGCCAAAATCGACCCCACCCTGCCGGTGGAAGAGATCATCAAGCTGGCGCTGCGCAGCATGGCCGGCCGCCGGTAACCCAAAGGAGGGAACCTGATGTTTGACGAAAGCGCCCGCTTTGGCGCCGAGCTGATGCAGCCCGGCCTGAACGCCATGGACAGCGAAGAGAATAACCTGCGCCCCAAATGCCTTGAGGACTATGTGGGGCAGGAAAAGGTCAAGCAGAACCTGAAGGTTTATCTGGAAGCCGCCCGCCGTCGCGGCGAGCCGATGGATCATGTGCTGCTGTACGGCCCGCCGGGTCTGGGCAAAACCACTCTGGCCGGCATCATCGCCGCCGAAATGGGGGTACAGATTCGCATCACCAGCGGCCCTGCCATCGAAAAGCCCGGCGATCTTGCCGCCCTGCTGACCAATCTGCAGGAGGGCGACGTGCTGTTCATCGACGAGATCCACCGCCTGTCCCGTCAGGTGGAAGAGGTTTTGTATCCTGCGTTGGAGGATTTTGCGCTGGACATCATGATCGGCAAGGGCCCCAGTGCCCAGAGCATCCGCATCAATCTGCCACAGTTCACCCTTGTGGGCGCCACCACCCGCGCCGGCCAGCTGACCGGCCCGCTGCGCGACCGCTTTGGCGTGCTGCTCAAGCTGGAACTGTACAGCCCCGATGAGCTGGCCCGCATCATCACCCGCAGCGCCGGCATTCTGGACCAGCCCATCACCCCTGAGGGCGCCTACGAGATGGCCCGCCGCAGCCGCGGCACCCCCCGTGTGGCCAACCGCACCCTCAAGCGGGTGCGCGACTTTGCCACCGTGCTGGGCGACGGCGTCATCGACCGGGACGCCGCCCTGATCGCTCTGAAACGGATGGACATCGACGCGCTGGGTCTGGATGAGCTGGACCGCAGCGTGCTGCGCGCCATCATCGAAATGTACAATGGCGGCCCGGTGGGCCTCGAGACCCTTGCCGCTGCGCTGGGCGAAGAGGCCGTAACGCTGGAGGATCTGTGCGAGCCGTATCTGATGCAGATGGGCTTTTTGACCCGCACCCCGCGCGGCCGCTGCGTCACCCAGTTGGCGTACCAGCATCTGGGGCTGCAGGTGCCTGCCGCACCGGCCGGTAAGCTGCCCCACCCCGACGATCACGGCCAGCAAAGTTTGTTCTGAGCGGCACCCCCGTTCGGCGGTCGTCGCTCCGCCCCGCCAGTTTCCCCTGCGGGGAACGCCGCCTGCGGCGGCACAAGCATCGGCGCGGCGCTTGCCCGCCTGTATAGGAACGCTTCGCCAGCGAATCACCGTTCGCGCGCAGCGCTC
>JAFUQL010000197.1 GCA_017472375.1 Oscillospiraceae bacterium
GTGCGGCTGTCGGACTTTCTGGGCAAAAAGGTGGTCCTGTATTTTTACCCCAAGGACAACACCCCCGGCTGCACCCGGCAGGCCTGTGCCTTTGCCGCCGCCTACGAGGGCTTCCGCGCAAAGGACACGGCGGTGATCGGCATCAGCAAGGATTCGGTGGAGTCTCACCGCAAGTTCGCGGAAAAACATGGCCTGCCGTTTATCCTTTTGGCCGACCCGGGGCTTGAGACCCTGCAGGCCTACGACGTGTGGAAGGAAAAGAAGCTCTACGGCAAGGTGAGCATGGGGGTGGTGCGCTCCACCTACCTGATCGACGAGCAGGGCGTCATCCTGCGGGCCATGCCCAAGGTGAAGCCGGACACCAACGCCGCCGAGATCCTGGCGCAGCTGAACGGGGAGGGCTGACCATGAAGCAAGCCATCGCCGCGCTGGCGCTGCTGGTGGGGCTGACGGGCTGCGGGGCACAGCCGCAGGAGCCCTACCGGCGCATCACGGCGGAGGAGGCACAGGCCCTGATGGACGGGCACACCGACGAGGTGGTGCTGGACGTGCGGGAGCCGGACGAGTACGCCGCTGGGCACATCCCCGGCGCGGTGCTGCTGCCGGTGGGCTCCATCGACGGGGAGAGCGCCGCGGCCCTCATCCCCGGGCGGGACACCCTTGTGCTGGTGTACTGCCGCAGCGGCCGCCGCAGCCAGACCGCCGCGGAGGTGCTGGCCGGGCTGGGGTACACCGATGTGGCCGAGTTCGGCGGGATCCTGGACTGGCCCTACGGCACCGAGCCATGAGGGGGGAGCCATGAAGATCATCATTTCACCGGCAAAAAAGATGCGCAGCGACCCGGACAGCCTGCCCTGGCGGGATCTGCCCGCGCTGCTGAGCCGCACCGAGCGGCTTTATGAGCGGCTGCAGGCCATGAGCCCCGCCGAGCTGCAGGCGCTGTGGCGGTGCAGCGACCGGATCGCCCGGGAGAATCTGGAGCGGCTGGCCCGCATGGACCTGCATCGGGGCCTGACCCCCGCTCTGCTGGCCTATGAGGGCATCCAATACCAATATATGGCCCCGGAGGTGTTCACCGAAGAGGAGCTGGCGTATGCACAGGAGCATCTGCGCATCCTGTCGGGCTTTTACGGGGTGCTGCGCCCCCTGGATGGGGTGACCCCCTACCGCCTTGAGATGCAGGCCAAACTGGCGGTGGACGGCGCCCGGGATCTGTATGCGTTCTGGGGCGACGCCCCTGCCCGGGCGGTGCAGGAGCAGACCGACTGCGTGCTGGATCTGGCCTCCAAAGAGTACAGCCGCTGCGTGGCGCGGCACCTGCAGCCGGGGGTGCGGCTCATCACCTGCGTGTTCGGCGAGGAGCAGGACGGCAGGGTGGTGGAGAAGGGCACCCTGTGCAAGATGGCCCGGGGCGCGATGGTGCGCTTCCTGGCCGAGCGGGGCGCCCGCAGCCCGGAGCAGGCGAAGGACTTCGACGGGCTGGGGCATCGGTTCGCGCCGCAGCATTCGGATGAGACCACCTGGGTGTTTCTGCGGGAGGGCTGACTTTAACCCTCCGGCGGGCGAGTGCCCCTGTACCAAGAGATACAGGAGGGACCGCCATGACCGACCGCCGCGATGTATATGAGAGGATGGAGCGCTGCCTGCGCGCCGCCTGCGCCGACCTGGCCCTGCCGGAGCAGGAGGGCCGCCCCGCGGGCCTGATGGCCGGGGTGGAGACCCTGCCCCACGCCCTGCGCTGTCTGGAGCGGGTGCGGGCGATGTGCGAGGCGGCGGTGAGGCCCGGCTGCATGGCGGGGGTGGGCTGCTACGTCCAGCCGGACGTGGTGGACCCGGGCCACCCGCTGTACACGCTGGGCACCCTGTACGCGCTGGCGCTGGCCGGGGCGCAGGTGTACCTGGAACACAGGGCTTCCTACACGGAAGAGTGCATGGGCGGCGATGACCTGACCGCCGCCCTGCTGGACCGGTTCGTGCAGGGATACGACCGGGCACAGACGGTGCCCATCCGGGACTATTACCGCCGGGAGAAGGACGTGCAGGCCTTTGTGGCCGCCCACCCGGACATCCGCCACGCGGTGGTGATGGGGGACTGCCCCAACGCCCTGGAGCGCTGGCGGCTGTTTGCCGATCTGGGGCTGACCCTGCACTGCCCGGGGGCGCACCTGGTCTGGTTCGGGTACAGCAGCGAGGAGGCCCTGGAGGCCGACCGCGCGGTGTGGACCCTGGGGCAGCGCTGCTTTGAGGGCCTGGTGGACTACGACGCCTACCGCAGCGGTGACAACCAGGCCGAAGAATTCACCGGCATGAGCTTCGGCGATCTGTTCTGGGACTTTGAGGCCATGCTGGGCGCTTGGCTGGCCCTGCCGGTGGGCAAGGACCGGATCACCGTGCTGGTGCTCACCGACCGCCCCGAAGAGGATCTGCCCCTGCCCGGCGGCCTGCGGGACTGCCGGGTGGTGTTCAGCCGGGAGCTGGACCCCGACGAGCCGCTGTACGACTTCGGCCAGCTCACCGAGGGCGCATAACACAGAACAAAACAAAACGAGGTGTGCCCCCGGCGGGGCACACCTCGTTTTTTTATGGGGCGGGAGCGGTCAGCCCTTCGCGGCGGCGAAGGCCTGCTCCAGATCTTCCAGAATGTCGTCGATGTGCTCCACACCGATGGACAGCCGGATGGTGTTGGGCTTGATGCCCTGATCCAGCAGCTCTTCGGCGCTGAGCTGGCTGTGGGTGGTGGTGGCGGGGTGGATGACCAGGCTCTTCACATCGGCCACGTTGGCCAGCAGGCTGAAGATCTTCAGGCTGTCGATGAACTTGTGGGCCTCGGCCTGCCCGCCCTTGATCTCGAAGGTGAAGATGGATGCGCCGCCGTTGGGGAAGTATCTCTCATACAGGGCGTGGTCGGGGTGGTCGGGCAGGCTGGGGTGGTTGACCCGCTCCACCTGCGGGTGGCTGGCCAGGTACTCCACCACCCGGGCGGTGTTCTGGGCGTGGCGCTCCAGGCGCAGGCTCAGGGTCTCGATGCCCTGCAGCAGCAAAAAGGCGCTGAAGGGGCTGAGGGTGGCGCCGGTGTCCCGCAGCAGGATGGCGCGGATGTAGGTGACGAAGATATATAAATAGGTAGCATAGGCAAAAGGCACGGTGAGATAAATGTAATTATTCCCTCTAAAAATGATATTAAATATTGCA
>JAFUQL010000003.1 GCA_017472375.1 Oscillospiraceae bacterium
AGGTCGCCAACTGCTCATCCATCCCCTTCAATACGCCGTCCACCATGCTCTCCAGGTACATAAACGGCATCACCGGGCCGAGGACCCGAATATAAAAGCCTACCTCTGCATCGCGGTAGAGAAGCTGCGCAAGCGGCTGTGCATACATTGTAAAAAGGCCTCCGGCAAGCATGGCCACTGTCCCCGTAAGGAGCATCATTTTGTCCAGCAGCCGCTCCAATGCAGGTCGGTCTCTGCGGATATGCGCCTCTGTGACTTCAGGCATCAGCAGTGTCGCAAGGGTCCCGAGAAACGAGAACGGAAAAAACATGACCGGGAGCGCCATCCCCTTCAGTGCGCCGTAGGCTGAGAGCGCCTGAGTCCGGTCACCTATAGCCAGCGCAATGCATGCAGGAACCAGAGCATTCTCCGCCGCAGTCAGTGCGCTGGAAACACTGCGGCTCGCTTCAAGAGGAGCCAGAATATGCCAGAGCTTCCGCAGTGTTTCCCGTGGCGCGGGAGTGTGTGGCACACCGTTCTCCTGCCTGCGGATGTCGCGGTGATAGGCCCAGACCATGCACAGGCAGGATACCCCCTCGCTGACCAGGTTTGCTGTGACAACGGCGGCACAACCCACTCCCAGCCCCCGCTGTGCCGCACGGGGGAGCAGACACAATACCAGCAGGATCCGAACCAGCTGTTCCAGCATCTGGGAGCCTGCATTTGCTTTCACCTGCCTGCGAGCCAGAAAATACCCCCTCAGCGCCGCCCCGAGCGCCATAAACGGCAGGCTGAATGCAAGGATCCTCAGCGAGAGCGCCGCACGCTCATCGCCCAGCCACCAGCGGGCTGCAGGACCCGCCAGCACAAACTGCAGCCCTCCGGCGATACCTCCCAGCGCAGCGGCTGCACCCAGGACCCGGCGCATCACCGGGGACACGGCCGATCTTCTTCCCTGCCCCAGCTGCTCGGCGGTCATGCGGGCAGCCGCCACCGACACACCGGAGGTCGCCAATGCGACCGAAAGGCTGTATACCGTAAACAGAAGCTGATACAACCCCATGCCCTCACTGCCGAGCTGACCCGCCATGTACACCCGCAGCCCCATGCCGGCCGCACGCAGCGCCAGCCCGGATGCCGTCAGGATCAGTGCGTTTTCCAGATAACCACCCACAGCACTCCCCCCCTGTGCCATGTGTATGCCAAGGCGGCGCTTTTCTTGCCTGCACAATTGTAACCCGGCGCGGATTGTGGTATAGTAGAGGTGTTGTCTGAGCTTTTTCAGCCCAGATCCCGGCGTTTTTCGCCGTTTTACAATCCCACACCGGCACGGCCGGTTTGAAAAAAGGAGAGATCCCAATGAGCGAATGCACCCATGATTGCAGCACCTGCGGGCAAAACTGCGCCAGCCGCACCGCCCCGCAGGACCTGCATGAAGCCCCCCACAAGATGAGCAAGATCAAAAAGGTCATCGGCGTGGTCAGCGGCAAGGGCGGCGTTGGCAAGAGCATGACCAGCGCCATGATGGCGGTTTCCATGCGCCGGCTGGGCTACCAGTGCGGCATTCTGGATGCCGACATCACCGGCCCTTCCATTCCCAAACTGTTCGGTATCCACGCCCGCGCCATGGGCGACGAGAACGGCATCTGGCCCATTAAGAGCCGCACCGGCATCGATGTGATGAGCATCAACCTGCTGCTGGAAAACGAGGAAGATCCCGTTGTCTGGCGCGGCCCCGTTATCGCTGGCGCCGTGAAGCAGTTCTGGTCCGATGTGATCTGGCAGGACGTAGACTTCCTGTTTGTGGACATGCCTCCGGGCACCGGTGATGTGCCCCTGACGGTTTTCCAGACCCTGCCCGTTGATGGCATCATTGTGGTGGCCAGCCCTCAGGAGCTGGTGAGTATGATCGTCGCCAAGGCCGTAAAAATGGCCAAGATGATGAACATCCCCATCCTCGGCATCGTGGAGAACATGAGCTATGTGGTCTGCCCTGACTGCGGCCGCAAGATCCAGGTCTTTGGCGACAGCCATGTGGATGAGGTCGCCGCCAAGTATGAACTGCCTGTTTTGGCCAAAATGCCCATCGACCCCACTCTGGCCAAAAACGCCGATGAGGGTCTGATCGAGACCTTCGTCGGGGACTATCTGGACGGCGCCGCCCAGGCAGTGGCCGCTCTGCTGAAGTAAACGATCCATTGTGAGGACAAGGAATCATGAAAAAGTTTTTTGAGGAATTCAAAGCATTCGCAATGCGCGGCAATGTGCTGGATATGGCCGTCGGTGTTGTCATCGGCAGTGCCTTTACCGCCATCGTCAACAGCCTGGTGAAGGACATCATCACTCCCATCATGTCGCTGCTGACCAGCGGTGTGGACCTGTCCAGCCTGTCGATCCCTCTGGGTGAGGGCGAGGAGGCCGCCGCCATCGCATACGGCAACTTCATTCAGAGCATCATTTCCTTCATCATCATCGCATTTGCGGTGTTTGTCATGGTCAAGACCATCAACAAGCTGAGCAATCTGCGCAAGAAGGAAGAGGAGGAGGCCGCCCATGCTCCCGAGGAGCCCAAAGGCCCCACCAGCGAGGAGCTGCTGACCGAGATCCGCGACCTGCTGAAAGAGAAGAACTGAGCCTTGAACCACACATGCACCCCGCCGGAACTGTTCGGCGGGGTGTATTTTTTGTTGTGTATAAATTTGTTGCTAAATTGTAAAACTATAGGTGATCCGCTTGTTTTTTCACACTGCTTCTGATAGAATACAAGAAACGATAACAATTATCGAATTCAATCAAAAGGAGGGTTCCTATGCGCATTCTACGCAGTTCCATTGCCTTGATCCTGGCTCTGTCGGTGTTCTGTGCCCTGCTTCTCGCGGGCTGCGGCCAGCCTGCCGCCGGGCAGAACAGCGACCCGAGTGCAGCAGTCGCCCCGCAGGCCGGCACCGCAGACGCCGCTGCACCGGCTCCGGCTGATCCCGCTCCTGCCGCCTCGACCAACGCTCCCGCTGCGCCCGCCGCAAGTGCAGCTCCCTCCCCTGCCGCCCAGCTGACCGAACAGCAGGCCCTTGATGCCGCACTGGCCCACGCCGGGCTGGCCGCACAGGACGTCACCCTGCGCGAGAGCGAACTGGACCGGGATGACGGCCGGCCGGTGTATGAGCTCGAATTCCACACCGATCTGGGCAGCTTCGACTATGTGATCGACGCCGGGACTGGCACCGTGCTGGAAGCGGATGCCGAATTCCGCAGCGCGGACACTGCCGGCGCTGCCATCACCGAGCAGGAGGCCCAGTCCATCGCTCTGAAGCACGCCGGTGTGGCCGAGGCGGACACCCGCAGCCTGCGTACCAC
>JAFUQL010000198.1 GCA_017472375.1 Oscillospiraceae bacterium
CGGGGAGCCGGTGTGCGGGGCGGCCTGGGCGCCGCAGGGTGGAAGGCCTTGCGGGCAGGCCCACGGGGTGCGCGGAAGGACGGACCGCGCCGGAAGTGCGGCGGGGGAGCGGGCCGGCGGAACCGCAGCGAGAACCGCCGCGGGGGCGGGCCCATGTGGTGCCAGTGGGTGATGCGATGCACCCGGTTGGCCGCGCCCAGCAGCGCCAGCACACCGGCCACCGCCGGCAGGAAGTTGCCGAAGGAGTCAAACACCGAGGTGGTGTCGCCGGTCAGGTCGAGGTGATCGCCGGCGGCGTCGCACACGGCCACCTCCATCCCGTACTCGGTGAGGGCCTGGGCGATGTACTTGGCCTGAGACAGGGACAGCCCGCAGGCGGCCTCGGCGGGGGCCAGCTTCAGCAGCTCCCGGGCCTGGGCAGCGGTGTAGCCCAGCAGATCCTCGATCAGCTCGTGGGCCTGCTGGGTGCGGCAGCTCCCGCGCCCCAGCAGAATGACCCGGTAGCCGGAGGCGGCGTACTGGGCGTCGGTATAGACCGGCTCGGCGGTCTGGGCAGCGGGCACGATCTGAGCAGATGCAGCGGCCAGCCGGGCGCCGCAGCCGGGGCAAAAGGCCATCTCCGCCGTCACGGAGGTGCCGCAGTTGGTGCAAAACGGCATAGACAAACCATCCTTTCAGCGCGTATTCGCAGGTTCATTGTCTTTATTATAGCGGGCCGGGCGGCGGGCGTAAAGGAAAAATGCGCCCCTTGCACAAATGGCCCGGCAGGCTTACAATGAAAGCACGACCATACAGACCCGGCGGGGCTGCCCCGCCCTTACAGGAGGATAGATACCATGAAAGAGTTCGGTTTCATCGGCTGCGGCAACATGGGCGGTTCGCTGGCGCGGGCGGCCAGCCGCGGGCGCGGCGTGAGTGCGGTGCTGCTGGCAGATCACTTCCCCGCCAAGGCGCAGGAGCTGGCCGCAGAACTGCAGGGCAGCGCGGCCACCGTGCTGGCGGTGGACAACTGGGCCGCGGCCAGCCAGGCCAAGTACCTGTTCCTGGGCGTGAAGCCCCATATGATGGCCGGGATGCTGGAGTCCATCCGCCCCACCCTGAAGCAGCGCGCCGCTGTGGGCGACCGCTTTGTGCTGGTGAGCATGGCGGCGGGCCTGTCCATCGCCCGCATCCGGGAGATGGCCGGAGAGGACTTCCCGGTGATCCGCATCATGCCCAACACCCCCTGCGCCATCGGGCAGGGCATGCTGCTGTGCGCCGCCGAGGGGGTCACCGAGGAGGAGAAGGCCGCCTTCTGCGAGGGGATGTGTGCCGCCGGCCGGCTGGACTGGCTGGAGGAGAGCCTGATCGATGCGGGCAGCGCCGTGAGCGGCTGCGGCCCCGCCTTCGTGTACCTGTTCATTGAGGCGCTGGCCGACGGCGGCGTGGAGTGCGGCCTGCCCCGGGCCAAGGCCATGGAGTACGCCGCCCAGACCCTGCTGGGCGCGGCCGGGCTGGTGCTGGAGAGCGGCAAACACCCCGGCGAGCTGAAGGACGCGGTGTGCAGCCCCGGCGGCAGCACCATCGTGGGCGTTCACGCGCTGGAGAGCAGCGGGTTCCGCGCCGCCGCCATGGACGCAGTCACCGCTGCCTTCCGCAAGACCAAGGATCTGGGGAAGAACTGATGGAACAGACCTATGACATCCGGGTGGTGGGGCTGGACCTGGACGGCACCGTGTTTGACGACCAAAAGACTATCAGCGCCCGCAACCGGGCGGCCATCACCGAGGCCTGCCGCCGGGGCGTGCAGGTGCTGCCCGCCACCGGCCGCCCGCTGAACGCGGTGCCGGAGGAATTCCTGCGCATCCCCGGGGTGCGCTACGCCCTCACCAGCAACGGTGCGCGGGTGGTGGATCTCACCACCGGGGAGTCGGTGGTGGAGCTGCTGATCGAAACGCCGCTGGCCCTCACCGCCCTGCGGGAGCTGAGCCGCTTTGACGGCTCGATGGATGTGTTCTGGCGGGGCAAGGCCTATGCCGAGCCGAAAAACATCCGGCTGGCCGCCGACCGCACCGTGCCCGAGCTGCGCCGCTACATCTTTGACAGCCGGGTGGCGGTGGACGACCTGCCCGCCTGGCTGGCGCAGCAGGACCAGGGCCCGGAGAAGATCACCATGTTCTTTGCCGACCCCGCCGAGCGGGAGCGCTGCCGGCGTGCCGCCGTGGGGCTGGGCCTCACCGTGAGCAGCAGCCTGCCCGCCAATCTGGAGATGAACGCCCCCGGCGTGGACAAGGGGCAGGGTCTGCTGGCGCTGGCCGAGGTGCTGGGTTACACCCCCGCGCAGGTGATGGCCTGCGGCGACTCTGGCAACGACACCGCCATGCTGCGCGCCGCCGGGCTGGGGGTGGCCATGGCCAATTCCACCCCGGACATTCTGGCGCTGGCCGACGCGGTGACCGGCTCCAACAACGAGAGCGGCGTGGCGCAGGCCATTCAAAAATATGTATTAAACAGTCGATAATATACAAATAGTAAAGGAGCGATC
>JAFUQL010000199.1 GCA_017472375.1 Oscillospiraceae bacterium
CAGAAGAGCAACCAGCGTGCCCCCGCCCCCGCTCCCGCCCCCACCGAGGAAAAGTCCGGCACCCCCTAAAGAAACCTCATTCCAAAACAAAAAGCCCACGGCACGGGAACCGCTCCCATGCTGCGGGCTTTTTATTTGATTTACGGCGCGCCGACACCGGCTGCGGCCGCTGTGTTCTGGCCAGGGTTCACGCCCTTCGGCAGGACAACACGCCCCGCCAGGGGCATCACCCGCACACTCACCTCACGGGTGGGCGCACACTCTCCGTCCACGGTCGCGATGATGTCCCGGTCATCCAGGCAATGCAGCTTCACGCTGCGGGCTCTGCGGTAGATCAGCACATCCTCCACCGAGGGCTGCACCACGCCGTTCTTCAGGTGGGCACCCTTCTTGTAGATGCCCAGGATCCCGGCGATGCGCAGCCGGCTGACCTTGCGGACGACGATCACATCCAGCAGCCCGTCCTGCAGGTCCGCCTCGGGGGCAGCATTGAAGCCGCCACCGTAGGTGGTGCCGTTGCAGATGGCTACCAGCAGGCAATCCTCCGTCATCCGTCTGCCGTCCACCTCACTGGACAGCCGGTGGCCCAGCTTGCCGCACAGGCTCCCTGCAATGGAGAGGAGGTACGCCATAGAGCCGCCGCACAGCGGAAAACGGCGGAACTTGGGGATCCCATAGGCCACCTGCGCATCCAGGCCGGCGGCACAGATGGATGCACACAGGCCCGCGTTGGTGGACATCAGGTCGATCGGGTATTCAGTGCCCTCGATCTGGGCATCCAGGTCCGCAAACTGGGCCTTGGTGCCAAAGTTGCGGATGAAGTCGTTGCCGCTGCCACAGGGCACACAGCCCACCGCTGCGTTGTCGTAACCGCAGGCGCCGCGCAGCACCTCGTTCAGGGTGCCGTCGCCGCCGCAGGCATACAGCCGCACCGGCTCGCCCTTCTCAGCCTCGCTGCGGGCCAGCTCTTCCGCATGGCCCCGGTGGTCGGTCAGGCAGATCTCATACTCCACATCAGCCTTTGCACAGGCCTCCACGATGCGGGGCACCAGCGTCAGACTGGCATCCGCCTTGCCGGACACAGGGTTCACAATCAACACATAGCGCAGTGGGGTCACGTCCTCTTGGCCGGATCAATAATCCAGCACGTATTTCAGTTTCTCGGCCTTGGCGAACTTGTGCGCCTCGGAGTCCTTGCGGCAGTGGATGACCGCAGCGGTGCCGTCAAAGGCGATGGTGGAGATGCTGGTCACCGTGGCAGGGATCCAAATGTCCATGGCACCGCACTTGGCGAAGGCACTGGGGCCGATCTTGGTCACGCCCTCGGCCACATACACGGACTTCAGACCGGCACAGCCGCTGAACGCCGTGCTGGGGATCTCCTTCAGGCTGCCGGGCACATACAGCCGCTCCACCAGCGAGCAGTTCTCAAAGGCGCAGATCTCCATCTCCTTCAGGCTCTCGGGCAGGTTGATCTCACGCAGAGCAATGCATCCCTCAAAGACACTCACGCCCAGCTTCTCCAGGCCGCTGGGCAGCCGCACAGAGCGCAGGCTGCGGCAGTCCTTAAAGGCACGCGCCTTGATCTCGGTCACGTTGCCGGGCACGTTGATCTGCTCCAGCATCCCGCAGTTCTCGAAGGTCTCGAACTCGATCCGGGTCAGGTAGCGGGGCAGACGAATGCGGGTGAGCTGACGGCAGTTCTTGAACTCGCCGATGGCCATGCTGCGGATGGTGTCCGGCAGCTCCACGGCCTTCACCTCGGAGCGGCCGCCGAACACGGAGCCAAACAGGTGGACGTCGATGGACGAGTAATCGTCCGGAACAATGTAAGTGCCATCCCCATGGACGACCGACTTCAGATCCTTCTTCTTGAAGGTCTTGCCGGAGACCGCAGCAGGGGGATTGCTCCAGTGGCTGAAACAGGCGCCCTTGGGCTTGGAGGGGATCTGGCCGTCGTGGTCGTCCTTCTTCTGCAGCAGTTTTGCCAGCGCATCCTGCATTCCGCCGTCTGCTGCGCTCTCTGCGGGCTCGGCTGCCTCGGCAGGTTCCGCAGGCTCAGCCGGGGCTGCCGGCTCTGCCGTCTCAGGTTCCTCGTCCGGCACGCCCTGCGCCCTCATCAGCTTCGCAAGGATGCTGGCCATATCGCCCTCGTCCTCCTCAGCCGGCTCCTCCGCGGACGCGGCAGGCTCCGGTTCCGGAGCAGGCGCCTCCGGGGCGGGCTCGGGTTCTGCGGGCGGAGCGGGCGGCTCAGGAGCAGGCTCTTCGTCCGGCACACCC
>JAFUQL010000200.1 GCA_017472375.1 Oscillospiraceae bacterium
GAGCGCCGCCGCCCGGTATGCCAGCCCGCTGCCTGCAAAGCAGGCCGCCAGCCCCAGCCCCTCGGCCATGGTGCTGCAGGCCCCATACAGCCCCGCGTAGGGCACATCCATACGGCGCATCACATAGTGGCTGGCGGTGCACTGACACTGCAGGTCGCCGCCGAACACCAGGTCCACCTTTTCCAGCGGCACACCGGCTTTCTGCAGAAGCTGCTCCAGGCAGTGGCGCTGCAGCTCGCTCTCGGCCTTTTCCCAGGTGGGCTGGTCCAGACGGTTGTCCTCAAACAGCAGGTCAAAGCCGGCGGCGATGGGACCCTCGCTCTCCCGTTTGCCGCCCACCGCCGCCCAGGCCGCCACCACCGGCGGCCGGTCGAACAGAATGGTGTCGCCCTTTCTGCGGGGCATATGCGTTCCCTCCCTTCAGCCCCCCCAGGGCCGGATGAAATACCACACCACGCCCCACAGGGCGCTGGCCAGGATGCCGTACACGATGACCGGCCCCGCGATGAGGAACATCTTCGCCCCCACGCCGGTGACGAAGCCCTCCTCTTTGAACTCGATGGCCGGGCTGACCACCGCATTGGCGAACCCGGTGATGGGTACCAGCGTGCCCGCGCCGGCCTTGGCCGCCAGCTTTTGGTACAGCCCCAGCCCGGTGAGCAGCCCCGACAGGGCGATCAGGCTCACGCTGGTCAGAGTACCGGCATCGCTGAGGGTGAACCCCATGCGCAGCCAGGTCTGGCGCAGCACCTCCCCCAACAGGCAGATGCCTCCCCCCACGCCAAAGGCCCAAAGGCAGTCCCGCTTCAGGTTGGACGGAGGCGAGGCCGCCTCCACCATGGGCTTGTAGGTCTGCGGGGTCAGTTTCATGGTCGGCACCTCCCAAGGGCGCAGCACGGCCGCGCCGATCGTTTTTTTCACAGGCTTTATCCTGCCCCTCAGCCCTTACAAATATGTATTCTGCCCAAATCCCGCGGCCAGGCGGGCAAAAATTCGTTGCCCCGGCAATTGTGCTTCGGCCCGCCCATCCGTTATAATGGTAAATACTATCGAAAACAAGCGCCAAGCAAAGCGAGGAAACTACATCTATGTCCAGCAGATTGATCGGTACGGTGGCGCGCGGCCTGCGGGCCCCCATCGTGCACGAGGGAGACGACCTGACCACCCTGGTCACCGAGGCGGTGCTGAACGCCGCCTGTACCGAGGGCGTCATCCTGCACCACAGCGACATCCTGGGCGTCACCGAGTCGGTGGTGGCCCGGGCTCAGGGCAACTACGCCACCGTGGACCAGGTGGCCGCCGATGTGCGCGCCAAGTTCCCCGGCGGCACCATCGGCCTGTTCGCCCCCCTGTACAGCCGCCGGCGGTTCGGCGGCATCCTGCGGGGCATCGCCCGGGGCGCACAGCATCTGGTCATCCAGCTGCCCTGGCCCCGGGACGAGCGGGGCAAGGTGGTGGTGGACGAGGAGCGCGCCCTGACCCTCGGCCTGGATCCCTTCTCCTGCGTGCTGAACGAGGCCGACTTTGTGGAGAAGCTGGGCCGCCCGGTGAGCGGCGAGACCGGTGCGGATTACCTGACCTACTACCGCACCATCGTGGAGGAGGAGGGCGCCACGGTGGAGTTCCTGTTCGGCTTCCCGCCTGCCGCCCTGCTGGAGCGCACGCCCCATGTTCTGTGCTGTGCGGTCCACCGCCGGCAGTGGTTCGTGCAGCTGCTGCACCGCGCCGGCGCTGAGACGGTGCTGACCCTGGCCGACCTGCTGAACGCCCCGGTGAACGGCAGCGGCTACAACCCCGAATATGGCCTGCTGGGCTCCAACTGGGCCGGCCCCGAGCGGCTGAAGCTGTTCCCCCGGGACTGCGATGCCTTCTGCCGCGGGCTGCAGCAGAGCCTGAAGGCCCGCACCGGCGTGAGCATGGAGGTGCTGGTCTACGGCGACGGCTCCTTTAAGGACCCGGTGGGCGGCCTGTGGGAGCTGAGCGACCCGGTGGTCTGCCCCGGCTGCACCGACGGGCTCAAGACTGCCAGGCGCCGTGAGGTGAAACTGAAATATCTGGCCGAGCGGATGCCCGATCCCCATCCGGAGTCGGTCATCACCGAGGCCATCACCGAGCTGGAGCGTGCTCCCCATCGCTTTGATGTGCTGGCCACTCCGGCCCGCCGCCTGACCGACCTGGTGGGCAGCCTGTGCGACCTGACCAGCGGCAGCGGCGACAAGGGCACCCCCATCGTGCTCATCCAGGGCTATCTGGACTCCTATCTGGACTGAATCCTTCCGACCGGATCAAGGGCCGCAGCCAAGGCTGCGGCCCTTGTTTTCCCCCGTTTCCCCCAACTTTCAACCGTTTTTCACAGGGTTTATTTCACTTTTCAACACCCCGAATGTTGAAAAGGTGGAAAACTCCCACCCTCTCCACAAAAAAGGAGGTGTTTTCCGTGCGCCACTGTGGTACCATGAGATTGACCACCCCGCGCCTGACCCTGCGGCCGCTGAGCGCCGCAGACGCGGATGCCATGTATGAACACTGGGCAAGCGACCCGGCCGTGACCCGCTTTCTGCGCTGGGAGCCCCACCGGGATGCGCTGGAGACCTTCGTTCTGCTGGCCGGGTGGGAGTGCCTGTACCAAAACCCCGACTACTACCAATGGGGCGTGGAGGAGACTGCCACCGGGCAGCTCATCGGCAGCATCTCGGTGTTCCCGGCGTCGGGCGCCCGCCCGGAGGACTTTGCCGCCCCGCTGAGCGCCCCTCTGTGGGAGGTCGGCTACTGTTACGGCCGCCGCTGGTGGGGCAAGGGCTGCGCCGCCGAAGCGCTGGATGCGGTGTGCCGGTTCTGGTTCGGCACCGTGGAGGCTGAGGCCCTCATCGCCGGGCATATGCCGGACAACCCTGCCAGCGGCCGGGTGATGGAGCGGTGCGGCTTCCGGTTCGACCACGAGGGCACCGAGCAGAAGTTCTCCGGCGAAGCGGTGCCCTGCCGCTTTTACCTGCGCACCCTATAACAGCCGCGAAGCGGCGAGTCGTTTCAGAGAAACACACTCAGGTTCAGGAGGTGACTGCTATGCGCACCAAACCCACCCCCATCGACTACGACGCCCTGCCCCCGAAGGAACAGCGGGACGCCGCCTTTTACGAGACCTTCGGCGGCCATGTGTTTTACTGCCGCCTGGCGGGGGACCCCCTCAACTGCCCCGCCCCCAAGCGCTCCTGTGCCCAGATCGCCCGGCAGTGCCGTGTGGAGCTGGTCGACCTTGCGGATGCGCTGATCCAATACCGGGGCAATGTGGATCTGGCGGCACTTCACGCCCTGAACCGAAAGAACGACCGCCTGCTGCAGATCACCCTGCAAGCTGCACTGGGGGACACCCTGACGGTGCCCCTGCCCGACGGCGGCCCCCTGTGGACGGCGGTCAATGAGGTGAGCGCCGCCCGGGAGCGCATCCGTCGCCAGCTTGGGTATTTTGCCGCGCACAATTCGCCCGGGTCCGGCCAGCGGCTGACCCTGACCGCCGGGCAGCTTCTGAGCCTCGCGGCCGTCATCGACCCCGCCCGCGCCCTGCTGACCGACGAGGAACAGGCCGCACTGGACGCCCTGCTGCGGCTGGCCGAGGAGGGCGCCACCGCCCTGACCGGGCCCCAGCGCACCGCTGTGGCCGGGCGGTTTTTCCCCGGGGAGGAGGGTGCCGCCCTGCTTGCACAGCAGGGAAGCGGCCGCCTGACCCTGACCGTTCCGGGGGGCATCGCCCTCTATAAGCTGACGGAGAGGCGCATGGCCCCTGCCCGGCTGACCGAAGCCCTGCTGCGGCTGCACCCCGAACTGACCGCGCCCTGACCACCATGCCCCGCCCGGGGGCTTACCATACAACAAGACAGAGGAGCCACGCATATGAGCGAACTGTTTATCAATCAGGAACAGCAGCCCCCCAAGAAGGTGCTGCTGCTGGGCCTTGACATGGGCAAATTCGACCCTGACCGCAGCATGGACGAGCTGTCGGCACTGGCCGAAGCCAACCACATGGCGCCGGTGGCACAGCTTGTGCAGCGCCGCGCCGCCCCCGACGCGGGCACGGTGCTGGGCGAGGGCAACCTGGCCGAAGCCAAGCTCTACTGCCACAATCTGGAGTGCGAGGCCGCCATCTTTGACGGCGAGCTGACCGGCAGCCAGCTGCGCAACCTGAGCGAGATCCTGGGCGTGGAGGTGCTGGACCGCACCATGCTCATTCTGGAGATCTTCCGCAGCCGCGCCGTGACCAACGAGGGCAAGCTGCAGACCGAGCTGGCTCTGCTGCGCTACCGCCTGCCCCGTCTGCAGGGCCTGGGCGAGGCGCTGAGCCGC